>JAUWYG010000060.1 GCA_030615945.1 Candidatus Bipolaricaulota bacterium
GTGAGCTTCTTTCCGGTCGATGTAGCAGTAAGCTCCCCGTGTTTTACACCTTTTAAGCTCTTGAGACGGTCTGCGAGCACCTCAATCGTTCGCGCCTCTCCTCTGACGGCGATGCACTCCAGGCAATTTGACTCATCGAGGTGAACGTGCGTGCTTGCGATAACGTGGGCTAGCGCATGGTGCTGGAGCTCTGTCAACGCCTCGGCAACACCGGGACGATGGTGGTCATACAGAAGCGTGATCACGCCCGCGACCTCCTCCCCTGCCTCCCACTCCCGGTAGATCAGCTGGCGGCGGATCGCATCGCGGATCGCCTCCGAGCGGTTCTGGTATCCACGTTCCCGGACCAACTCATCGAAGGAGGAAAGGAGCCGCTCTTCGATCGAGATGCTGAAACGAACGAGTTTCCTCATACTAGTAACACCTCTAGAAAATTCGTAACACTGCAAAAGAGAAGAATACCCACGGAGTTGCTCCGTGTCAAGAGGAGCGGGTGACTTAGAGGAAGGTTGTCGCGGGCCCCTCCTTCTTGCCCTTCTGATAAAAGGAGAGATATAGTTACAGGACTATGGAACCGTTTACATCTGAAAAGCCGCTTGTTGGGATGATTCACCTGTTGCCTCTTCCAGGGAGCACTTGCTACACAAAAGGCGGGATGCCTCTGATTGTAAATACCGCTCTGCGCGACCTCAAAGTGCTGGAAACAGGGGGGCTGACGCAGCGCTCGTGGAAAATCTCAGGGATGTCCCGTTTACCAAACGCGCACCGACTGAAACGATTGCGGTCATGACCGTGATCTTACAAGAGATCATGAGGAAGGCGCGTATTCCAATTGGGGTGAACGTGTTGCGAAACGACGGAATCGCAGCCCTCTCGATCGCCGCTGCTGTTGGCGCACCCTTCATTCGGGTAAACATCTTTTGTGGGGTGGCGTTCACCGATCAAGGGGTGATCGAGGGGGAGGCGCATGCCCTCCATAAGCTGCGGAACCACCTTGGTTGTGAGGTGAAGATCCTCGCCGACGTACACGTTAAGCACGCTGCTCACTTAACGACAATTGAGGAAGCGGCCCTCGATGCAGCAAGGAACAACCCTGATGGACTGATCGTCTCCGGAATTGGAACGGGAAAGCGGGCCGCCCCGGAGGATCTGCAAGCGGTGAAACAAGTGACCCCCTTGCCGACCTTCGTGGGCAGTGGCGTAAGGATCGACAACCTTTCTACCTATCGTGAGGCGGATGGGTTCATCGTCGGAACCTCCCTCAAAGAGAACGGGAAGGTCGATTCACCGATCGACCCCGCGCGGGTCCGTGCGCTCTCCGAGGCGATCGTGGGGTTGCGAAAAGGAAAATGAGCCGTATCGTTGTCCTCGGTGACCTTAACCTTGATGTGCTTGCAAGGCTTCCTTGTGATCTGCCTCATGGCGGGGAGGTGAGAACGAGCGTTGAGTGCACCCCTGGTGGCTCGGCCGGGAATTTCGCCCGCGCCGCCACTTGCGAAGGGGCAGATGTCACCTTCATCGGCTGTGTTGGAAACGACCTTGTGGGGGAGCTCCTTGTCCGTTCCTTGATAGAACAAGGGATCGATGTGCAAGTCAAGCATGTTGAGCTTCCGACTGGAACGATCGTCGCACTGCGGTATGGCACGGAGAGCACGATGCTCTGCTCACGGGGAGCAAACGACGGTCTTGATCCTTCCTGGATAAAAGAAGAATGGTTCCTGAAGGCGGATCACCTTCACCTCTCGGGCTACAGCTTTCTCTCCCCTGCCCAGCTTCCGGCAATACAGAAAGCCATGCGAATCGCGCAAAGGAAAGCCATAAGCATCTCTGTTAGCCCACCACCCGCTAACCTGATTTGCTCATTCGGGGTCACTAGCTTCCTTGAGGCGATCGCCAAGGTCAACTTCATCTTCCTCAACTTAAAGGAAGGGAAGCTCCTCTCCGGAAAGGAGACGCCGGAGGAGATCGTCACTGTGCTCGCCGAGAAGTTCACCACGGGCGCTCTCACCTTGGGAGGAAAAGGTTCTCTTGCCTGGAGTGGGGATGAGCGAGATCGGTGTCAAACCGACTCAATTAAGGCCTTAGATACCACCGGAGCTGGCGATGCCTTCGCTGCCGGCTTCGTCGTGACCTACCTGAAGAATCGCGACCTAAGCGCGGCGAACCGTCGCGGAAACGAGGTAGCCTGCCGCATGCTTCGAGGAAAGGCCGTACACACCTAAGGGATAGTACTTGTCGCAACGCGTTGACTTAAAGGAGGATATAGTCTAGACTGGGCTTATGAAACTGCGGATCTTTCTTCTTTTGGCACTGGTTTTCTTAGCTGGTTGTGGATTTCCATTCAACCAGCCAGCCGTTGGTCCGGGGGGGACGATCGCATTTTTCCTCGACGAGACAGGGGCGTACGACTTCCTTCCTACAGTTGGGAACCTCGTCTTGTTACGTGACGGCGCCCTCATCTCCCTCGAGGGGGTGACTGTCGCTGGTGAGAGCGGGGCGCTTGCGTGGTCGGCCGACGGCGAAGAGCTTCTTTTCATCGAGACCGAGGCCGGCGAGTGGGGCATGCCGGATGTCTGGAACCTACGCCTCACGGGGGTGCAGACTGACTCCGAGGCGGTGACCCTACTGCGTTCCGAGATGCCGATCATCGCTCCGGCCTTCACCCCAGAAGGAAACATCACCTACCTACGCTTCGACGAAGAGGGATACGGTCATGTCGTCCTCTACGACCGAAGTGAGGAGGTCCGTTATCCCTTGCTCAGTGATGTCATTAGCTATCGTCCGGCAAGGTCCGGTTCTAACCTCACGGTTATTCAAGTGACAAACGAGGGGAGCCTGCGGTTGGCACATGTCTCCACCTACGAGCTAACTACAGGAGAGATGGAGGAAATCGCTTCGTTCTTCCTTGGCATGGAGATGGAGGAAACCTTCCTTCTTCTGCCGGGGTCCTTTCTCTGGGACCTCGACCCCTCAGGACGCTGGCTGGCCCTGACACTCTATGATCAGGTCCTCATCGCTCCTGAGGTGGAGGTCGATGGTCCCTCCCTCTACCTGCTCGACACAGTGGAGGAGACCGGGGAAAGGATCGCGGCGATGGGCGTCGCCCCCAGTTTCTCCCCGGACGGCTCGCTCCTCGCTTACATCGGCTCCGAGAACGAGGAGGATCAGGCCGCCTACCTCTACGACCGGCAGACGGATGAGATCACGAGAATTCGGGGAAGCGATTCCATCTCTACCCTCTTCTGGATCGACCAGGAGACGCTGGGGCTGATCCTCGAATACGATGAAGGTTACGATCTGCTTGCCTACGACCTTTCCACACGTGAGTTCTCGCCGCTCTTGAAGTGAAGCAGGGCAGCGTTTTTCGGCAGGACTTACAACAAAGGTCTTTCTACACTCTCAGCTCGTGCTGAAGCGATCGAGGTTGCTTTTCCGCCGCTGATCCTCAAAAATAGCAGAAGAGATGGAAGAGGCTAAGTGGCATTACCGAAACAGCAAGCTCTTCTCGCACGATTTTCTGGAGGAGCACCTACCGAATCTGCCAGAATGGCAGGGCCGGCGGATGGGGGGAGGGGACCAGATGAGACTTGGCGCCGACGCCAGCACCATAGCGGGACTGCTCTTCGGGATTGGGACCGCGCACTTTGAACGGGCTCTGCAGAAGTGATTCCAAGACATTCCAGAGACTCCCGAGGACCAAATAAGGAGGACTGCTAGCGTGCTTCTGCTTGGGCACCGTCTCCGGATACCACAGGAGGTACTCGACGCACAGCGCAAAGGTCGGCTTGTAGTCTTTGCGGGAGCGGGCGTGTCCAAGGAGCAACCAGCTGGACTGCCTCTCTTCTGTGAGCTGGTGGAACGCATTGCTGGACGTGATCTGGAAGACAGTGAGCGCAGACGCCCTGATAGGGTTCTCGGAAAGCTTGCCGACGAAGCGAAGATCCCTGTCCATGAATTTGCCAAGAAGATCCTGGGGCGCGACACATCCACGCCTGCATCTGGGCATCGGAGCCTGGTCGACCTCTTCCCAGACCTCGCCAACCTGCGGATCGTAACCACGAATGCCGACAGACATTTCACAACCATTCTGCGAGAGAGAGATCCGAACGGACAGGCGGACACCTACTACGCTCCCGCCCTTCCGCTCGGCAATGACTTCACAGGGCTTGTGTATCTCCACGGGTCGGTCGACAAGAATGCGGAACGAATGGTTCTCACAGACAAGGACTTCGGTCGCGCGTACCTCACAGATGCCTATGCAGCAAGATTTCTTGAGCGGATGTTTGCAGAGTTCACGGTTCTCTTCGTCGGCTATAGCCACCGCGACTTCATGATGGAGTTCCTTGGGCGTGGATTGAATCGGAGCCAAGGCCGGTACGTGCTGACAGCTGAGGAAGACGAACGCGATGCTCCCTTCTGGGAGAGCTTCGGTATCAAGCCCTGCTTCTATGAGAAACAGGACGGGGAGAATGCGCACATCGAGCTCTGGGATGGGTTCGCTCAGTGGGCGACGTATTCCCAGGAACCGCCATCGGCGCGGGAGAGGCGGTTTCGAGAGATCACTGCCAGCCTACCTAGCTTCGTGAGCCCGACAAACCTCTCGTACCTGGAGTGGCAGCTCAGGGACATCCTCGGGGCGAGGCTCTTCGGGCGGCATGCGTCGGATCCCGCCTGGTTGTTGTGGCTTGAGGGTCAGCCAGGCTTTCAGCGGCTCTTTGCCGCAGAGGGAGACGTGGAATCAACTGGATACGAGATCGCTGAATGGTTCTGTCAGCATTTCGTGCTCGGAGACGGTGGGGCGATTGGGCTCGCTGTTGTGGAACGACATAGTCCGCATGTTCATCCAGCACTTTGGCATCGGATTGTGCGTACTCTGGCTTCCGTGGAAGAGCGCGAGCCGCACGATGTCGTAGGAAAATGGATTGGCTTGCTCCTTTCTTCTTGGCATCCGAGTTTCAACTGCGATCTGTTGAGTCATCTCCTACGCGAGTGCCAACTTCCGGAGGAGCTAGATACCGTTGTGGCGTTGTTTGATCTCCTTACCCGCCCACTGGTCGAGCTCGAAAGAGGTTTCAACCTTGAGCCAGGCCGACCAGCTGCCACCGTCAAGCCGAGGTCAGTGTTGAGGTCCATCGGTGACCCCTATCAGCTACTCGAGTTTGTCGAGAAAAAGCTTCGGGGCAACGAGGAAGCCTTTTTCGAAGACCTTCTAGCCATTGCGGAGCATCATCTGGTGATTGGGCACCGGCTCCTGCTGAATGCGGGCGACGCTTCTAAGGTTCTCGACGAAGCTAGTTTTCGTCGTGCTGCGATTGAACCTCATGAACAGAATGGGTCGCCCAAGGTAGCAGATATCTTGATCGACACCACTCGTGTGCTCTTGGAATGGGCAGCGGATGAGAAGCCGTGCCTGTTGAACGGGTATGTCGAGCGCTGGATCGAGCGCCCTGCCCCGCTTCTCCGTAGACTCGCCGTGTATGCGACAGCACGCCGAACAGACAAGTCCGCTGACGAGCGTCTTCAGTGGCTTGTTGAGCATGACCTGCTCTTCTCGCTCTCGGAGAAGCACGAGGTCTTCGGGCTACTTGAAGGAGCCTTCGGTGAGGCCTCGCCCGACCTACAGCAGAATATTCTGGACGCCGCTATGACCGGAGAATCCAGCACGCCTTCTCTTCCCGAGCGGACCCCATCAGACTATGAGAGGTACAACGTCCTCGTCTGGCTGAAGAGATGTACTCCAGGATTGCGGAGCGTATCGGACGCTCTTGCTGAAGCATCGAGATTGCACCCAGAGTATGTTCCGCGGAGGCACCCGGACCTTGGCCACGAGATCAAAGTGGGTTTCGTTCCCGGTCCAGAGGAGGATGAAGTAGTTCATGTCCTGGCCATGCAGCCCCCCGAGCTGCTCTCGTGGCTTGAATCCTGCTGGGATGAACCGCCCGAAAAGGATGCGTGCTACACACGTCCGCGTGTTGTCCAAGCGGTCATAGCGAAATCGTTCGAGTGGGGATTGCACCTGGCGACTGAGCTTGCACAGAGAGGTGACGCCGATCTGGACCTTTGGGTGCACGTGATCGATGGTTTCAAGCTTGCTCCCAAAACGCTGGAAGATTGGAGGCAGCTACTCACGCTGTTCGCGGGGAGTGGAGAGATTCGGCAGAAGCACTCTCTCCACATCGCGTGGCTCTTGTGGGACGGCCTTACGTCCAGTGAAGGGGCGATCCCGCTTATTCTGTATCCTCGGCTGTTGGACCTTGTGATGAGCGTGTGGCGTGAGCATCCATATCGTGCCCCCGATGACTGGATGGACTGGGCTGAGGCTGCGATCAACACGTCTGGCGGCGTCGTGGCGGAGATCCTTGTCGAGCAGATCAGCCAGATAAGGCGACACGCGGATCGTTGGGACGGTCTCCCGGTCCTGTACTGTGAAGCGCTGGAGGAGTTGCTGGGCTCGAGAGAAGATGCTGCCCCCTATGCGCGAGTGATCTTGTCGGGTGGTCTTCATGTTCTCTACGATTGCGATCCGGAATGGACCCTGAAACACGTCATTCCTTTGCTTGACTGGAGCAAGAGCGAGGAACACGCCCTGCAATCTTGGCATGGTTTTCTGGCCTGGTCACGCCCGCCCGAAGAATGCCTGGCTGCGCTCCTCCCACACTACGCGAAAGCTCCTGCCTACTTCAAGGAGGCTAATGAGCAGTTACAGAGCCAATTGGCGCGGCATATCGCATCCATTCTGGTCTTCTCCAGTGCGGATCCGTATGCGGATAACTGGATGGTGCAAATTCTCTCAGGATCTTCCTCCGATTTCCGTCTAGCTCTGGCAAGAAGTATCGAGTGGTTGCTTGGACAGGTCGAGGATGTACATCGTCGAGAAGAGCTCTGGGAGACGCGCCTGAAGCCATACTGGAAGAAGCGTCTCGATGGGCCATTGCCTCGGTTGGTCAACGATGAACAGGCCGCCATGGTTGAGTGGATCCTGCCTCTCGCTTCGTGTTTGCCGTCGGTTGCGAGACTTGTCGAGGCAAGCGAACCAACCGCATCTCTTGATCAAGCTTTCTTCTGGCATCTAGCGGAAGAGGCGGAATGGATTACACGGTATCCCACTGAGGCGGCAGAGCTTTGCACGCATCTAACACGTGGGTTCCCGGACGCGGTAGAGCCGTATCGGATTCACGACTTGGATGAGGTGATCACGATCCTGGAAGGAGCCCGTGCAGATGCTGGCGCACTGCGGGCACTGCGTGAAGAAGCACTTCGCCTTGGAATCAACCCGCGGATCATCTTGAGATTCACCGAGGAGTATCTGGAAAAGCTAGGGTTGACAGAGCGGCAGCGGCGTGCGGTGGAATATGTCAAGACCAAGGGAAGAATTACAAATAGGGAGTATGTGGAGCTGACCGAGGTTTCCTCTCGGACAGCAACTAGGGACTTGGTCGATCTAGTTAGAAATGAGATATTGCGTCAGCATGGAAAAGGCAAGGGGAGTTACTTTGAGCTTGCAAGGTGATTTTCTGGCGTTATTGTGGCTCTATTGTGGCGCTATTGGCTAGGTCGATGAGTCAGCCTGCGGCATTCTTGCACGACCGTTGCGCAATTTGAGCGATAGGCAATGTGGCCGATACGGGAAGGATGTAGAGGTGAAGGATAATGAATCCCAACATGGGGGGCGATTTTAAGGTGGCTCTTTCACCCGAGGACAGGGAGCAGATTACGAAGGAGATTGAGAGTCTCCCACCGGATAAGGTCAGGGAGGTCCTTGACTTCATCGGCTATCTCAAGATAAAGGAACTCAATTCCGGCGTCGATGTCGCTTCACTAATCCTGCAACAGCGGGGTCTGGCCAAGATCTGGAAGGGAGAAGAGGAGACGCTCTATGCGCTTTAGCCATGGGGACATAAAAGGTGGCGAATGAAGTACCGAATTCTCATCGAACAAGATGAAGACGGGGTTTTCGTTGCGGAATGTCCTTTGTTGCCCGGCTGCGTCTCTCAGGGCCGTTCACACAACGAAGCTCTGACGAACATACAGGATGCAATCAGGGGATACTTGGAGAGTTTGCGAAAACACAACGAGCCAATCCCTCCTTCGATCCAGGGCGAGCAATGACTGAGATGAAAGCGAACGGTACACAGAAAATGAGTCCCAAAGTTTTCGACGCTCTTCTCCAATTCGTCGATGAACGGCTGGAGAAAAGGCACGCGCCCGATCCGGAACTGGTGGCAGCACACAACGCCGATCCGAAGAATGCGGATTGGAAGATCGATCCAGATGCACCTTTCGAGCAGGCCGACGTGATCCACGATCTGCTCGCCGTCCTCGCCGAACGGATGATCGCACTGAACAAGCAGCGCCAGAAGGAGATGAAGATATTCCTTACGTGGCTTGAGGCAGAACTCGAGATAACACCGGATAGCAAGGGCCGCGAGGGGATCGAAGCGTTAACAGGGAAGACAAAGCTCAAGAACTACCTAGGCAACTATCAAAAAGGCGAGGAAGCCCTGTCCTTCGATGAGATTTGGTCCAGCCTGCGCAAGAACAAGTCCCGC
>JAUWYG010000048.1 GCA_030615945.1 Candidatus Bipolaricaulota bacterium
GAGAAGGTTCCTCCGGAGTCGACCGTGCTTCCCGTGAATTCGCTCCGAGAGTGACTTAAGCGGCCGATTGTCGCGCCCGCGGATCGGGCTCTCCTTCTTCTCATTGTGAATCAGGGCATCCACCGCCTCCTGCAGCATACGTCGCTCGTTGCGCAGGATTACCTCTGGCGCCCCCATGTCCATCAGTTTCTTTAAGCGGTTGTTCCGGTTTATGATCCGACGATAAAGATCGTTTAAATCAGTGGTAGCGAACTTGCCTCCCTCAAGCTGGATCATCGGCCGTAGCGCCGGTGGGAGGACCGGAATCACATCGAGAACCATATCCTGCGGATTGTTCCCCGAAGCTCGCAACTGATCGACCACCTCCAGTCGCTTGATCAATCTCCGTTGGGCCCCAACCGTCGTCTCGTGATGTAACTCCACGGTCAAGTCCCGATGGAGTTCATCGAGGCCAATGACCTCTAACAGTCCTTTGATCCCTATCGCACCAGTCATTGCCACGAAACCGCCCGGATAGATCCGCTCGTAGGCTCGCTTCTCCAAATAGGTCAAGCGATCCCCAGCCTTGAGGGGAACCTCCGGGTCCTTCACGCGCGTGACAAGGAAAATCAGACTGTCCAGGATCTCACGATCGAGTGCTTCCCCTTTAATCTCCGGACCGTACCGGTCAGCGAGCATCTCAAAGGCTGTCTTAGAGCAGATATCAGCGACCGGCCTCTCGGCAATTAGCGACTCTGCCTTAACCTCGTCCCCGTCCTCAATAAGAAGTTCAACGTCTCCTATAAGTGGGTACTCCTGAGAACCAATTACTACCGCGCGTACCCGCTCTCCGTTGGTAAGGTGGCGTTCCTCTACCGCAACCCGTCCTCCCTCATCAGTGAGGATCTGTGGAGTACTGGCCACGTAGTACGCCGATTCCACAGAGAAAGGAAATACGTTCGCCAGGATCTCGTATTCCGAGGTGTAAAGGGTCTCCCCCGGCCGCACCTCCTTGCAATCCGAAGTGGTAACCACGTATAGCGCTTGTTCGATCGGCTCAGTTTCATAGTAGGCAATCCGCTGTAACTCCTTCTTCTTCATCCCGAGAAGACGACTCAAGAGGCTGGAGACCCCTTTCAAGTACCAGAAGTGGACCACGGGGCTGGCAAGAGCGATGTGTCCCATATTCACACGCCGTACCGAGGAGTCGGTCACCAAGACGTGACACTTCTCGCAGGTGATCCCCTCGTACTTCTTCCCTTTGTACTTTCCGCAAGCGCACTCGTAGTCATTCTCCGGTCCGAAGATCTCCTCCGCGTATAGACCGCCCCGTTCAGCCCGGTGGGTCCGATAGTTGATCGTCTCTGACTCGGTAACTTCCCCGTGCGACCAACTAAGCATCACAGACGGAGACGCAAGCTGAAGCTTCACCCGCTTGATATCATCGCCAGAAATCAATAGGCTCACCCCTCATTAGAAGACCTTCGCCGCCAACCGATAGTCCGATCGCCCTTCACGAAAAAGCCCCGCGCTCCACGGGGCCAAGTAACAACGCCATGCCCATTATACTCTGATAGCGATAGCAAAAAATGTGGACCTGCAATCACTCACTCCTCAGCCTTGGAGGTGGGGGTTGTCTTTTCCTTGCTCTTACTTCGATAGTCGGTCGTGTAATAACCACTCCCCTTGTAAATCACGCCGATACGGGGGAGGAGACGCCTTGTCGCCTGGCTCCCACAATTAGGACACACAGCGGGAGAGCCGTTGCCGTTTTCTTGCAACAGCTTGAATATGGAGCCGCATTGCTTGCACATATAGCGATAAAAAGGCATACCCCCCCCTTTTCCCTCCTCGGGGATTATCACAACTTCACACTCATTGAGGAGCAGGATCTTTTTTATCCTGTCCTTTCACCAACAAAGCCCTTTATAGGGTCTTATAAACAGTATAGCCTGTATGGGCAGTTTTTCAAGGCGGGGGAACCTTCCTGGAAACAACCGTGTGGGGGGAAGTGGAGACGAGACAATGATCGGCAATCTCAGCAACGGAGTTAAAAGGGAGGACGCTTAACTGCGAGGTTTCATCGTCGTTTTCGAAGCGGTAATTAATCGGCACACTCGCGAGGTGAGCCGCCTCGCTGTGGGTGACGGTGATCCGACCCGCCAGTTTGATGATCGCGCGTACCTGGGAAGGCGACTTGCGCTGCCAGTTGGTACGCACAAGGGTCATCGGCCCGCGGTGTGTAGAAAGATAAACCCGCAGATCTTGGGGGAGGAAGTAATTCTGCAAGGCGCGCTTTTCCTCCTCATCCATTGCCAGAACAATCTTCACATCGGGTGGGCGCTTATAGTAGAGCGTGAAATCGAGGAGTTTAAGAGCATTTAAGGTGAATTCATCTTCGACGAACAGGTCCTCCAACCTCTCCCCAAACTCGGCAAGGGTAAGCTTGCAACGCCGATGAGAACAGATCGCATCATCAGTGGTCAGGCCAAACCTCTCGGCTAACCCGATCAAGCGGTCGTCGTCCCCCACCCTCAGATCGCCGAGATCCTCACGCTTGAACCACCCCTCGAGCTCAGGGCGACTCGGAGAGAGGAGACGCGCTGAAAGGGGACGCAGAACAAGGCCACTAATCCCAAGGTCTTCGGTAATTCGCTCCATCTCCTCCTCGTAGAGCCCATTGTGACCAACAATCTCTCCGGTAACGATGAAATCAGCCTGGATCCTTTCCATATAACGAATGGCGCGCGACAGCATGAGGGTTCGACAGCTCAGACAACTGCGCTTGAGTGTGAAGCAGCTACCAGGTGGTATATTGGCTAAGCGACGGTAGTCCTTCTTTAATGACTGTGTCCGAAAGCTCACTCCCGGCCATTCGCTTTTCACCAATTCACGAACGGCCTCGTACTCTTCGAAAAACGGGGAACGGAAGTGAAGGAGTAAGACTTCATCCACCCCCGGTGTATGCTCAACCAAGCGGGTTACAACCTGGCTAGCTAAGCTTCCGGAGAACAATGAAAGTGCCTTTACCACGTTTCTTCCCCGATCGTTCGCATTGGTCTACCGTCGCGATTCGATCAGGGCATAGTGCCCATCACGCCGATGGTAGATGATGCTCATCCGATTGGTCTCAGCGTTAATGAAGACCAAGAATCCCTTATCGATCGCTTCCAACTGCAGGGCAGCCTCCTCGGGTGTCATCGGTTTGTGGAAGTAAATATCCGTACGCAGAATCTCTTTGTGGTCAACCTTTCCCATTATGGAGGAAGCTTCTGCGAAAGACGCCCCCATCCCTCGGGCCCTGGTATCGTTGAGCTGATCCTTGTATTTCACAAGCTGACGCTTCAACCGGTTGATCGCTTTGTCGATCGAGGCATACATATCGGGTGACTCCTCGTGCGCCTTGATGATCTTCCGGTTGGTCAAGTGGGCGTGAAAATCGGCAATCTGCCGCTCCTTCTCCACTGACAAAACGACATCAACACTGATGATACGATCGAAATAGCGCTTCAGGGCCTCGGTCTTCTCCAGCACATAGCCCCGCAGCGCTTCACTCGGTGCGGCATGCCGCTCAACGATTTTTACCTTCATGCCCCCTCCTTCCCCGATCGAATTGTAGCAAAAGAGGGGGGGTCGGTCAACGGGTACCACAAATTACCTGGCTTGAAATCATTGTAGCTGTCTATTTATCTTATCACTGCGCTCCCCAAGACAGCAAGGCGAGTACGGAGGCATTGAGCGATCAGATGAAGCTCCCGCGCTCCGATATCCGGTTTATAGATTCCGAACTCACGTGTAACAAACGCCTTCAGGTTACTGCGATAATGAAGGCCGTCGCTACGCCGCTCACGGACAATCAGGCCCACGTCGAGGAAATCTCGGGGTGGATCGTCCTCGATCACCCCTTGCGCGCAGCCTGTCCAGGCAGCGATCTGTCGGACCGAATAAGAAGTCGGGGCATGGGCTACGGCAAAGGCAAGGATACGTCTATCGAGAATACCTTTCTTGGCTGCACGGGAGACAAGCCGATCGATATGCCGCCTCACCGCCTGGGGAAGCGAATTCATAGAGTCTAGCTCATCGATGTCGATCACGTTGCCCTCATCGAAGGGAGCCTCTATCACTGGAGCCACTGGCTCACGCGTTGCCACTGAATCGGAGACCGAACTCATCGACCGGGCTGCTCTCGAGGCGACCTTTCCTCCCTCGGCCGAATGAACGATCGCCTTGGAGATATCCTGCATGTTGGGGAGGGAAGGAGAAGGGATCTCTACCTTGATGTAGCCAAGCGTACGGGCGGCCTCCTCCAACTCGGCGATCGTCTTGTCCTTCTCCGCAAGGACGGCCTCCAACTGCTCAAGCCGCCCTCGCAACTCTTCAATACGGGACTTCTTCCCCTTCCCCACTTTGGCCCGCTCGACCGCCTCGATAATCGACTGGTTCACCTGTCTAAGCTCGGGGGTAACGACCACTTCAAGTGAAGGAGTGAAACCAGCGTGGAAGGTCTCCCGTTCCCGCACGTAGATGGGGAGGATCGTCTCCCCATTTATGTATACGCAGTCCCCTGTTTCAAGGGCGGTGATGATTTCCTTCACCTCGCTCTTCCGCCACGGGAGGAGCTCTCCATAGACGCGCATATCCGCTTCATGCACGACCCGATGAAGAAAGAGCATTCCGGCTTGGCTGAGGACGTCCTTCTCCACCTTGGCGCTACG
This sequence comes from Candidatus Bipolaricaulota bacterium, assembly GCA_030615945.1. GTDB lineage: Bacteria > Bipolaricaulota > Bipolaricaulia > UBA7950 > UBA9294 > UBA9294. Next base: position 4,695 of record JAUWYG010000048.1, read on the forward strand.
CTGCGAAATGATGATCGCCCCCAGGCCACGCTTGCGACCGCGTAGAGCGATACGGCTGATCAGCTCCTTCAATTTAGTCCGAACTCCCTGAGGGATGAACTCATGGGCTTCCTCTATCCCAATGATGTACGGGCGGCGGAGCTTGCCAGCCAGATTCCACAGCGCGGTCAGGTACGCCTTGAGAAACTCAGAGCGTTCCTCGGAGAGGAAGCCGCTTAGGTCGAGGACAACGGGAACGCTCTTCTCTATACTGACCTGCGCGATCTCCTCAGCGCAGTCAACATCGACCTCGATCTCCACCCCCTTACCCTGGCCGACCACGAGGACCTCGTAGCGCTCCTTTAAGCCAAAGTACTCACCGTCGATATCGACAATGGAGAGCGGATAGTTGTGTTTTAGGAGTTCCTCAAAGATGACCCCGGCGGTGTTCGACTTCCCCGAGCCGCGGATCCCGAGAATGGCGATGCACTGGCCGATGATCTGTTCCAGATCGAGCGCCAGGTCGTTGCTGATATTAAGTGGGGTTCCCATTATCGTGAAGACCCATCAAGTATCATGCGCAAGAATGGACGCCCCGAAGCACACGGTACTCTAGCCAGCCCGGCGCGCTGTCCTATCGTGACACGGCAATCGCCCCTCTTGCCATCTCCTTCCATCACAGTGATTGACCAAACGAGGCTATCGGAAGGTACTAGAGCTTCCCAGGGCGCTTGTCCCATCGATCGATGCCCTAGTTCCCCTCCTGATCCCTCATCGGATCTTGCTGCGAGAGGAGCGCGCATGCTGCGGCGAGGGCCTCCTCACGGGTGGTGATCTCACCAGCGAGGATCCGATCGTGGATCGCCTCGAGGATCTCACCGAGCAGTGGTCCTGGCTCAAGTCCCATCTTCAGGAGGGTGTGTCCGTCTATCAGCTCGCGCGCGCGCTTCAGGCCACAGACACGATCGATGTGCTCAACGACACGCAGGGTTTCTCGAAGGATTGGGGCCCAGGCGGAGGAACGATGAACACTCGCCTCGCAGTCAGCGACGAGGACCTGCAACAGGTCGAAGAACAGCGGGTAACGCTTCCGGAGCGTGTGAGCCGCTGGGACCTCCCCCTCGCTCAAGAAGCGAACCTGTTTTCCCCGACCCATCTCTGGAAAGGCAGCAATCCGCATGTGATTCTTGATGAGGAAGAAGAGGCGCGAGATCTCCTGGCGACTGAGGCGAAGTCTCCGGCCGATGGCCCTCGCCATCCGTCCCCCGACAGCGCAGTGGCCTGCCATGTTCTCTCCCCCGCTTCGCTTGAGGGCATAAGGCTTTCCCACATCGTGCAAGAGAACGGCAAACTTCACCAGTGGGTCGCGCACAAACCCATCGGCAACCCTCACCGCTTCGATCGTATGGATATACACGTCGCCCTCTGGGTGATACTTCTCTGGTTGAGGAACGCCCTTCATGGCAACGACCTCGGGGAGGATGCGTTCCAGGAGACCGTATTCATCAAGGAGGGTGATCCCGCGCGCTGACTCGTCGCTCCTCAGGGTGCGAAATAGCTCTTCGCGGATTCGTTCCCAGGAGATGAACCGAATTTTTTCCGCGTTCTCTTGGATCGCTTCGGCCGTCTTTGGGTCAACCTCCCCGTGAATCTGACAAGCAAAGCGGACCGCCCGCAGCATCCGTAGGTAATCCTCAGTGAAGCGGACCTGTGGGTCGCCGATCGCCCGGATGAGGCGGGCTTTTAGGTCCTCAATCCCACCTACTAAATCGATCACAGTGCCGTCGCTCGTGGCGGCAAGGCCGTTGATCGTCAGGTCACGTCGTTTGACATCGCCCTCAAGGTCACGTACAAGTTCGACCTTTCCTGGCCAGCGGCCGTCGTACTCCTCCTCGACGCGGAAGGTCGCCACCTCGATCTCATGACCGTCAGGGGCGAGGACCATCAACACCCCAAACTCCTCCCCCACCCCGACGATTTGGCGATCGTGGAAGAGTCGGCGAATCTCATCCGGAAGGGCCGAGGTCGCAATGTCGACCTCCTCCGGATAAAACTCAACCTTTGGATCGAGGAGGGCAAGGACGCCGTCGCGCACAACCCCGCCGATCAGGACCGCCTCATGACCGGCAGCCGTTAGGCGATCCAGGATCTCCTTAACGAACGGGTGGTAGATAAAAATCTTGTCGGTATCAATCCGATAGTTTATCGTCATTCCGTGCCCGACTATACTGAGCAGGAATGGTCTCCTGCAAGTAGCAGTTGTTCTGGAAATGGCCAGTCACACCCATTGCAGAGGTCAAATTTTCGCCAAGCCTCTCTCAACGCAGATTTAAAAACAGCGCAGAAAACAAGACCTGCCTTCTAGCTCTCCCGACAACTCTTCCGGAGGTGTGTAGTTATGGTTGCTCCTTAGTCTTCCAGTTTTGCCGGCATCTCATCTCGTATTATACTAGTAGAAGCAGGTGATGTTATGAGCGAACCATTATATCCGCGGGAATTAGATTCTATAACGGGAAAAGAGTTCGAGGTTTTGATTGTGAAGTTGCTGGTTAAGTTAGGGTTCGAGATCGAGTCCCAAAGCACAGGTCCAGATGGAGGAATCGACATCCTGGCAACCTCGGGGGCTGACTTTGTGTCAGGACGTTATGTCTTCCAATGCAAGCGGTACTCTAAGAAAGTGGGTGTGGGAGCAGTACGTGATCTGCCCGGTGTCGTGTCAGACAAGCGAGTCAACAAGGGAATCCTGATCACAAACGCAGAGTTTACTAAGGCAGCGTTGGGATTTGCTACTGGTAACCCTATTGAACTTGATCATTCCCTGTAGTCTTGCTACAGGGAATGATCAAGTTCAAGCGAATATCTCGTTGGTCTCATCCTCCGGTGCGCAGAAGGACGCCCTCAGATTGTCTTCTCCGGTTGTCCCAAACGCGATCTCCGACATGCTCCCCAGGGTTCTATACCTCCACCGTCTCCTTCCACGCGGGGATCTGCGCGTCCACAGTGAGCTTTTGATCGATCGCCTGTTTAAAGCCTTGGAGTGACTCCTCTTCGCCATGCACCAGGAAGGCGCGATCCGGGCTTGCCTTCTTAAGCCAGCTCAGGAGGATCGGTTGATCGGCGTGAGCGGAGAAACCGTTTACAGTCCAGATCTGCGCCCGCACAGCTGTATCCTCTCCAAAGATGCTCACGCGGTCCGCTCCTTCGATGATTGTCCGTCCCAGAGTGCCCCTTGCCTGGTACCCAACGAAGATCACCCCGGCCTCCTCCCGCCACAGGTTGTGGCGAAGGTGATGGATGATGCGACCGCCGGTGCACATCCCACTTCCGGCAATGATAATGTTCCCCTCAGGGATAGCGTTGATCGACTTGGACTCGTCGGTGGTCTGGGTGAAGTGAAGCGGCGGAAAATGGAATGGATTGGGGGATTGGGAGAAGACGTCCCTGCCCTCCGCATCGAAGTACCCGGGATGGCGGGCGAAGATACGCGTGGTGGCGATGGCAAGAGGACTATCAAGAAAGATCTTGCACTTGGGGAGCTCTTTCATCTGCCACATGAGAAAGAGTTCGTAGAGCACTTCCTGTGTCCGCTCGAGGGCAAAGGAGGGAATGAGGAGGTTCCCACCACGGCCGATCACCGTCTCGATCGCCTCCTTCAATTCGAGGGCAGAGTCGTCGAGCGACCGGTGTCGTCGATTTCCGTAGGTCGACTCGATGAGGACAATGTCGGCGTGGGGGGGATCGCTCGGGTCGCGGACGATCGGCCGATGGCGGTTTCCAAGATCGCCGCTAAAAAGGAGCGCCTTCCCTTCCGCACGTAACTCGATCGTCGCTGAACCGAGGATGTGTCCTGCATCGTGAAAGACCGCCTCCACGTCGTTTTTCAGGGCAACCGGCTGCTCATAGGGGACACGACGGCGAAAGGCGTCAACGCTGTCGAGGACGTCGCCCACATCGTAGAGCGGCGAGAGGGCCCTTTCTCCACGGCGGCGGGCCTTGCGCGCCCGGTATGCTGCCTCCTCCACCTGGATGTGAGCCGAGTCTGTAAGGATCACTTTAGCGATCTCTGCGGTCGGCGGTGTGGCCACTACCTCACCGCTAAATCCCTCCTTCACCAGGCGCGGAATGAGCCCCACGTGGTCAAGGTGAGCGTGGGAGAGGAGGAGAAAGTCGATCTCCTCTGGCTTGAAGGGGAACGACTCGCGGTTGCGGTTCTCCACTTCGCGGTGCCCTTGGAACAGGCCGCAGTCAAGCAGGATCTTTAGGCCATCCGTCTCCACTAGGTGACACGAGCCGGTCACCGTCTCCGCCGCACCACAGAAAGTAATCTGCATTACACTCCCCCTTCTATCGCCGTTATTCAAATCCTACTTGCCTCGTTATCACCCATCGTATCCCGCTCATGAGTGAACCGCAACCAACCTATAAGGATCCGCACTTAAGCATTTGTCAACCTGGCCGATCAGTGCTATTATAGAGTGTATTCCGGGACGTGGCGCAGCCTGGTAGCGTGCTTGCATGGGGCGCAAGAGGTCCCCGGTTCAAATCCGGGCGTCCCGACCAATACGGCTAATCAAAGGGAAACGTCGCACACGAGGTGCGATGTTACAGTAGATCTGTGGTATCGACCTCTTCGTCCAATTTTTTAGTGCAGTCATCCATCCTTGCTTCGATCAGTCGGGCGCATCGCGATCTCTTCGATCAAGCGGATGAATTTAGTCTTCGCCTCGGTGTAGCCCTCGCGATCCGTACCGTACCGTGAAGCCAAGCGGCGCTTCAGTGCCTCATACTCGCGGACTGCCTCGGGATGGGCACATAAGTAATCACGAAAAGCCAGGTGTCGCTGCCAAAACTCGCTCCCGCGCTCGACCATGTGGAGATGAAAGTGCCGTGTTTGTGAACCTTTTCGAAAGTAACGACGTTCGGGCATCTCATCCTCAAACTGCGGAACGTACTCGTAGCCAATCGCGGCAAGTGGAGCAATACAATACCTCGCATCAGCAAGTTGGCGTACGCCCACCATGATATCAATGATCGGTTTTGCTCCCAGTCCTGGCACCGCAGTGCTCCCGATGTGTTCGATCACCATAACCCAGTGTCCGATCGCCTCAAGGATCGCTGCCTTCTCTTCCGCAAAACGGGCCGGCCACCCCTGGATTGTAGTCGACGATCTCGATCCGAGGCCGCAAATAGCCCTCCCGTTGAACGTTAGGCTGACTCCCTTAATCCTAGCGTGTCTTGGTAATGGCAAACGAGTCGGGGGATTGACCGCCGAGGGGATGCACCTCGTCGTTGTAGACGCTCGCTACGGGAACGACCTCCACTTGCATCGTGTTTTCGGCAACCGTTACCCGCATATAGTGAAGCATTCCGTAGCGGCGGGAGATCGTCCCTGCTGCTGCCTCATCAATCGAGTCCTG
>JAUWYG010000061.1 GCA_030615945.1 Candidatus Bipolaricaulota bacterium
ATCCGCATCGTGGAGGGGGCGACGCGGTGAAGGTCAAACTCCACCCGCATGCACAAGCACGGATCTTGGAACGAGGAGCCACTGAAAGGGAAGTGATTGCCACCGTCGAAAACGGAGAGCAGTTTCCCGTTAGGTTCGGCAAACGGGGTTTCAGGCGCAACTTTCCCTGTAAGGCGCAATGGCGTGGCAAGCACTACGTCAGCAAGCAGGTTGAAGCAATTGCGGTGCAAGAGAACGATAATTGGCTGGTTATCACCGTTATGGTAAAATACTTCTGAGGAGGAACGAGCGTGAAACTGACGTACGATCCCAGATATAACGTGGCCTACATCCATCTCAAAGAAAAGACGGCAGAGGTGGAGACTATTCGCATCAGCGCGGAACTGAACGTCGACCTGGCCCCAGATGGCACGGTCTACGGGATCGAACTACTGAATGCGAATGAACAACTAGTCCCTGGGGCTGATGGGAAGCTGGTGGTCGTCAATGAGGAACGTGGCCAGACTACCGAGATCGCCCTGCAATAGCCGCCCTCATGCTGTAAATAACGCAAAGTGGCGCAGATCGCGGGTTATAGCGAAACCAAACTACGATAAGTTTGCCATCCAGCGCCAGATCGCCGCCACCGACAAGCAGATCGACCAACTCGTCTACGAGCTCTACAGCCTGACGGATGAGGAGATCAGGATCGTTGAGGAGGCCACCTGTGGCTGAATCTATGACCTTTGCTGACGCCGCTTACCGGCTGCTCGAGGAATCCGGTCAGCCACGTCACTACCGTTGGCTGACCGAGGAAGCCCTCAATCGAGGGTTAATCGCCACGGCGGGGAAAACGCCCGAGGCCACCATGTACGCGTCTATCTTCATAGAGATCAGGAGCGAGATCCCCGGCAAGCGACCGAGCCGTTTTGTGAAAACAGGCCGCGGTATGTTTGGGTTAGCGGAGTGGGAAGTCGAAAAACCCACGCCGAAAAAAGCCACCGCCTCAACCGATGTAAGGTACTTCGTCTTCGTTGTGAACACGAGCGAAGGTGTCAAGGGCGAGCTGACTGCGCGGCAGATCTACTCGCGCCTGATGAAGCTGAAGACATGGGGTATCGGGAAAAGCACAGCATACCGTCGCGACATAACTGAAGGTATTAGGGTTGTGTTCTACCAAGCGGGCAAAGGTGGGCAAAACTTCCTCGGTACGGCAACCGTAGCCTCTCCCCTTCATCAGGTTACTGCTGAACGCGCACAGAAGTGGCGTGACGCCGGTGTTGAGCCCCGATGGGAATACGAACTCAGCCTTGCGGAAATCGAAAGATGGGCCGAACCCAAACCCGTCGTCAGTATGATCCAACATCTCGACTTCATCTCAAACAAGGAACACTTCGGCGTCCACTTTCAAGGCGGCGTTAGACGGATCAGCGAAGCGGATTACTACAAGATCATCGAGTTCAAACCACCCAAGGGAAAAGCCACCCTTTTACCTGAGAAAGGCGCTGAATTCACGCACGCGCAGGTTCAGGGGATGCTTGTTGAGCTGGGGAACCTCCTGGGCTATGACACCTACAGCGCGAATCAGAGCCCCACGTATCGAGACACAACCATCGGTGAATTGGTGACCCTGGAAACCCTTCCTGACTTCACAAGCAAGCGGATACTCAACACCGTGCGTCAGATAGACGTTATCTGGCTGGAAGACGAGTTTCCCGTCTGTTGCTTCGAAGTTGAACACAGCACGGACGTGACCAAGGGGCTCCTGCGGATGCACCAACTCGCAAGATTCCAAAGCCAGTTCTTCATCGTTGCCCCCGAGGAAACCCGGCACAAATTCGAAACGGAGACCAGTAAGGCACCCTTCTATCAAAACCGCGATCGGTACTTCTTTCGGTCATACCAGGAAGTCGAAGCACTGTACAAGCTCACTAAACAATTCGTGGAAAGGCGGAATGACTTCCTCAACGAATAGGGAGGTTCAGAGTGCCCGTGGAAATCCGCATCGTTGAGGAGGCAACGAAGTGAGTGTCCGACCCCAGAGACCCCACCTCGACATCTTGCCATGCAATGATATGACTGTCGATATCTGGGCATCCAATATCCTAAGAGATGACAGGAATAGAGTTGACCGCCGCCGCTCTTCGACATACTATGTTGCGGAGTTGCAAAATAATCATTGTTAGGACTCCATCATGTCAGCTGATAGCCGCAAGAACTTGTTCTACGATGTGGCAATCTCCTTCGCTGGTGAAGACCGACGGCATGCGAGATCATTGGCCGACGAGCTTGTCCGCCGAGGTGTGAGCGTGTTCTACGACGAGTTCGAGCGTTCCAGTCTTTGGGGTCACGACCTTTACACTTATCTGGTCGATATATACCAGAACCGTGCGTGTTTCTGCGTTGCGTTCTTGTCGAAACACTACGCCAAGAAGCTGTGGGCTAGCCACGAACGGAAGGCAGCTCAGGCTCGGGCGTTTCGAGAACAAGGAGAGTACCTATTGCCAATTCGGCTGGATAGCACAGAGATACCGGGGATGCTACCCACCACAGGGTATCTCACTTGGCCGCCGGACGATGCCGTTTCGACTGCGCGCTTGCTGATTGACAAGTTGCGGCATGAAGGCCGGAGAGATGCGGTTCTCTCACAGGATGACCAGTTGACTACTTCCTTTACCCGGAGCACCGGAGAGCTCGACCAGTTTGAACTTAAGGCCTTCCTAGATGAGACTTACGGAGCCGACGGGCGCATGACTCCTTTCTCATACTCTTATCTGGCTGAACACCTAGAACACATGGGGTTCTCATCTGTTGCGCAGTTGCGAAAGTGCGTCAGTGGTATTGACGCGAAGGCGATATGCGAAGCCCTGCATTCCGGACGGCGCCAGGGGCAGATCACCACATTCGAGGATGTTCTGCTGGTCGCTATGGGGGCTAACTACATGCGCCTGCACAAGTGGGCACCAGAGCACTGGTTCTCAGCGCGATGTCTCGCGAATCTCAGACTGCTTGATGAAGCAGGGATTGACGTGGGAGACTTCGACCCGAACACAGCAAACAGTTAGAATTCTAGGGGTTTCGGCAGGAATTCAAGGGACGCATACCATGATTCCTCTAGCACGGCTTCGGGGTCAGACCTTTATTCTTGGTATTTTGCAGGCCGGGGGAAATTCCGGGGACGCATACCATAATTCCTCAAAGGAGCAGCCTGAAATAGGGTCTATGTCCTTCCAATTCACCTCGAATTCATGGGAATAGAGTTGACAGCCATCGCCCTTCGACATACTATCTATGTTGCGGAGTTGCACAATAATCATTGTTCGGCGAAGGAAAGAGAATGAGAGAAGCGGATCCTAGTTCTATTGGTGCCTGCGGGCTGCATTGTGCCGAGTGCGACGTCTACCTGGCATTCAGGGACGGGGACGAGCGGCTCAAGGATCAGATCGCACAGGCGCATGGTCTCGATCCCTCGTGCGTCCATTGCGACGGCTGCTGGGGTGACTTCTCAAAGATGTGGGGCATTGAGTGGCAGGAAGGCGGCAAGAGGTGCAGGATAAGACGATGCGCCGAGAGATGTGAGGTCCGCATATGCATTGAGTGTCCCGACTTCCCCTGCCAAATGCTCGACGAGTTCCACAAGCAGGGCTACCAGAAGGCCAGCGAGAATCTCCTCAGGATGAGAGTGATTGGTGTCTCTGAGTGGCTCGCGGAAAGGCAGAAGTGATGGCTCTTCGCCTAACTGGCGCATGCAGCCGACGGGCTGGCCTGTCACGCCAGCTGCATGCGTACCTGGCGCGCCAGTCTGGCGCCCGCGGCTGATGCGCGATTCGTTAGGGAGTCTTAGCTGGAGGGATTCGCGTGACGGCTGACGAACTAGAGTACCTGAAGCTCTGGGGAATTCAGAGCTCTGGGAATTCAGGGGACACAATACTTGGAATTCAGGGGACACAATACTTATTTCATCTCTAGTTTCCGCCCTGGGGTCGTTTCTTCAACGGACGTCCAATGATGTACATGAGGGTCCGGGTCTTGCAATCCAACACCAAGATCTGGTCATTTCTATTCATTCTTGACATCCACAAGGAGAACGATGTGGCGCGGGCAATGAGAGACGAGATATAACCACGCTTGTTGGACAGGACAATTTCACCATCGATCTCGCAGCCAAGCGTATTGCCAACAGACTGAACACCCGAGGATTTGAGGCTACCACACGGCGGGGAAAACCCGTCGGGTACAAGCCCCGACGCTACGAAACAACGTTTTCAAGCAGCCTTTTTCCTGTAGGAATTCAAGGGACGCATACCATGATTCCTCAAGGAGCAGCCTGAGATAGGGTCTACGTCCCTCGAATTGCAGGAATGAAGTTGACACCCCTGCTCCAACGGCTGTACTATGAAGGTCGAAGGAGGTCGTTATGCCTCTCAAGCCTCCGAAATACGTCGATACGGTACGTCGCCTCATCTACTGGCAGTATGCCCAGCTCATCGCCAATGCCGCCGGCTTCGAGGGCAACTATGGCTTCGTGATCTCTCGCTACAAGAAGCTCGAATCGGGTGAGATGAGTTGGTCCTCATCAATCCGGGACTACGAGAAGGAACTAGAGAAGGGGAGGATTTGCATATATTGTGGAACCACCGATGATCTGAGTACCGACCACATCGTCCCAGTCTCAAGAGCAGGAGTTGACCCCAGGATTACAGCTCTCCTTGACTCATCCGACAACTGCGTCTGTGCGTGCAAGAAGTGCAACTCGAGCAAAAGGAACAGGGACATCTTTGAGTGGTACGGGCCTGAGCGTCTGGACGACATTCCCAAGCTGGCTCTCTCCAAGTTCCTCAAGTTGGCCTATCGGATCCACGAGATGCAGGGCACACTCGACTTGAAGGATCCGAACATGGATGGCGTTCTTGACATCTATGACCTGGGAGTGGTGATCACACACCTCATTGCAAAGATGTCCGAGAAAGCGCAGAAGAGGGAGGCTCCGCCGCCTCCCAGGAGACGTTCGACGGGTTAGTCGATGGGAGGCTAGTATGGCTAGACATTTCCGAGACAACGAGCTAATAGAGTCCGCTTGTCGCCACGTGATGAGCGAATTCGGACTGGAGAACGTGGAACCATCGTTCAGGATGGAATCCTCGGCCCTCCAGAGGGCACACGACGCCATTCACGAATTCGCACTCCTTGCAGCCTTGCTAGCCCCCTCCGCGACGGGAGCACACCCCAGTTGGAAGTGGCAAAGCAAGTCCGCGTTCTTTCTTTACCACCTAGAGGTGTTCAATCATGCGCACCGGTCTCTAGCCGAGGCCCTTTGTGCCTATTACAACGCCGCTTTCGCACTGCTCAGAGTGACTGGCGAGCTCCTTGTCAAGGGCGCCTTCTGGGAGTGTCTGAGTCACAAGAGCTACAGAGAGAATTCATCAATGCTAGACAACTCCAAGAGCAAGTTGAAGGAATGGCTGGAACGAGAATTGGAACGATCCCCACGTCTTGAAGAGCAACTTGAGCAAACTTCTGCCACGATCTATGACATTATTGCCCCGAGAACGGAGAGTCGCGGCTTCCTCCCCTCCATGCGGACGATGGTTCGTCAGCTCGACGACTGGGACATCTTCGATTCTGTGCCCGACGCCGAAGAAAAGGTCTATAGGGACGTCTACAACAAGCTTTCGGCGGATGTGCACGTAATAGCAGATAGGACCGACATAGGCAGGCGGCTGACGTCCGAGGTCTCCGACATCTTCAGACAGGAAGTGCTTCCCAAAGTGCTCCATGAGTACGCAGCGACGCTGCATACGTTGATGGATCTGGCTGTAGTAATTGAGCTGAACGTGATGAAAAGCCTCGTCGATGAGTACGAAGAGAGCAGGGTCAAGCTGATAGGGAGACTAGAGACCCTCACGTCTCTGCATCTCAAACACAGCGTCAGGAGAGCAAGGCAGCTTGTGACGTCGACCACTAGAAGGCGAGGTTGATCGTAAGGTAGCAGGCACCGATCTCCAGGGCATACCCCACTAGGAGCGGAGCATTCCCTGGATGAGGCAGTAGACCGTTGTGGCTAGGGTAGCTCTTCTTCTCACACAGGGCAAATCCTCCACACGCTTTGAAGAAGAGGATATGCTCAAGGTCCGGCAACATCCCTCCGATTGCTCCCCAAAGGATCCGGGAATCGTTGTCGTTTGACCTCCATAGTTCGGCTGTGGTGAACAGAGTTCCCAGGTTGAAAGCGACGAAAACGCCTACATCTAGTCGATCAGTCAGTACCGGATCGTGATGGGGCATCATGTCCAGTAGGGCGTGGGAAAGTAAGCCGATAGCAAATGAATAGACAGGGTTCTGTCCTAGCCAGTATCCGAGTGCAGCACCCACCACTGCATGAGTGCCAAAGCTGGCAGCAAGTGAGGGATCACAAGACAGTCCGACGAACAGCAGGAGGAGCGAAAGCGCCAAGGCCCTTTTCCACTGTATGGATCGCCTTCGACGTTGTTGGTCATACGGAAAGCTAAACACGTTCCTCCTCGATTACATGCCTTCGCCAGGATAGGCAAACCAACCGCGAGAAGTCAATAGACCGCATTGCCTCACCAGAAAGGCACACGAACCGGGGGGAATTCGGGGGACGCATCACCTATTTCTGGCTCTCTTCTTCCTTCCAGGCCAACGTTTGGCTAGATTGCGCCACACCGGAACAACCTTATGCTGCGTTTACAGCGAAGAGATGACTCCGATAGACCGGGTTCGAAGGATGGTCGTCAACAAGGCTACTTCGGAGGTGAACCGAGGCATGAAGACTTGACATGGCACGCGCTTTCAGAGATGTCCCTCGAATACTTTTGTTGCGCGGGTCGATGGCACACGTTATCATTTGCAGAATAGCACAAATAGCCGGAGGGTTCAATGACAGAGACCTTCAATGATCTTGCTCAACGTCTTGCCGCAGTGGGACATCCCACTCGTCTCAGGTTGCTTGCATTGCTCAATGCAACAGGTAAAGCGCTGTGTGTTTGCGAACTCTCAGACGGACTCGGCATCCCTGACTACCAAACCTCGCGTCACCTCAAGGCCCTAAGCGCAGCGGGATGGGTAAGCCATCAACGGGATGGCCTGTGGATCTACTACAGGCTTGCAGACACTCCACTCCTGATAGATCTGGCCAGCTCTCTTGAACCGCTGCCAGACGATCTTGGGAGGACTCGCGTGCGACTGGAGCAGCGACATGATGGGCGATGCGTCATCGGGCCCAGTTCACAGGAGGGCAAGTGAAGACAACCAAAGACCTTTCAAGATTCGAGCGACATCTCTCCGTTTGGGTCGCACTGTGCATCTTGGCAGGTATAGGAATCGGTTGGTTGGCTCCGGGGTTTGCCGCTGTGCTCGATCGGGCTCAGGTTGCACATATATCGATCCCTGTTGCTGTCCTAATCTGGTTCATGATCTATCCGATGATGGTGCAGATCGACTTCGCCCGAGTACTCGATGCCGGACGACGAGCCAAGCCGCTCCTTCTGACACTCACAGTCAACTGGGCCATCGAGCCTTTCACCATGGCGGGACTGTGCTGGTTTTTCTTCTTCGTTGCGTTCCGAACCCTCATTCCGAGTGACCTTGGCCGTGAGTACTTCGCTGGAGCGATCCTCTTCGGAACCGGTCCGTGCACAGCCATGGTGTTCGTGTGGAGCTTCCTCACGCATGGCGACCCTGCCTACACGTTGGTCCAGGTCGCTGTGAACGACCTCGTTCTGGTTGTGCTGTACGCGCCAATCGTCATGCTCCTCCTCCGCCTGTCGTGGATCTATGTCCCATACGAGACGATCATCCTTTCGGTAGGGTTGTACGTTGTCATCCCGCTCGTCTTCGGATACGTCTCCCGACGATGGCTGATCGCCCGGCACGGCGAGAAATGGTTTGAGCAGCGATTTCTCCCGCGATTGAAGCCGGTGACCATCGCTGCGCTTCTGCTGACACTTGTGATCCTGTTCAGCTACCAGGGGAGCGAAATCATCAGCAAGCCTCTACACATCCTGTATATCGCCATTCCCTACACGATCCAAGCCTTCTTCATCTTCTCTCTAGGATATAGTGCTGCCTGGGTTCTTCGACTTCCCCATCGATTTGCAGCGCCCGCCGCGATGATTGGCGCGAGCAACTTCTTCGAGTTGGCCGTCGCAGCCGCGATTGCCCTTTTTGGTCTTGGCTCCGGTGCCGCGCTGGCCACAGTTGTCGGTGTGCTCGTGGAGGTCCCCATCATGCTCACGTTGGTTGCCATTGCCAACCGCACCCGAGAACGTTTTACCAAGCGCGCGAGGGAGACATGAGGAAGCAATGGGCTCTTTTCGTCTGAACGCACAACTAATTCCGGGGACGTATACCATTATTCCTCAAGGAGCAGCCTGAAATAGGGTCTATGACCCTCGAATGAGAGTTCATTGTGCATGGTTGCCAGTCCGATTGCGTCAGGAAGCTACACCATGAGCATCGAGCCTTGACATGACGGAAAAGTAAGGCATAATATGAGAGTAAGGAGATACGCAAAAGGAG
>JAUWYG010000009.1 GCA_030615945.1 Candidatus Bipolaricaulota bacterium
ACGGCCGCGAAGCGCGGCCTTTACTTCGGGGTCAAGCTGAGCAACACCCTGGCTGTGGCAAACAACAAGAAGACTCTACCCGGCGAGGAGATGTACATGTCGGGACGCGCGCTCTACCCGATCACCATTAACCTGTTTTACAAACTGGCACACCAGTTCGATGGCGACTTGAACGTCTCTTACTCGGGTGGGGCGGACGCGCTCAATGTGACCACCATCCTGGCGGCCGGCGCCCGCCCGGTGACGACCGCCTCTGACCCGCTCAAACCGGGCGGCTATTCCAGGCTCCTGCAGTATCTGGAGAACCTAGAAGGTGAGATGCGCGCACGCGGCGTATCGAGCTTGGACGAACTTGCGCGCGATCACCTCACCAATCTGGAACGGGCGGCCGCTGATGCACTGAAAGATCGCCGCTACAAGAAGAGCTACCATCCCTATGGCCTGCCTAAGGTCGAATCGGGGCTAGAACTGTTCGACTGCATCGCCGCGCCGTGTGTGGAGCAGTGCGCAGTGCACCAGGATGTGCCCGAATATGCCTGGCTGATCGCCAAAGGGGAATACGACCGCGCGCTTGCGGTAATCCTCGCCCACAACCCTTTACCCGGGGTGACCGGGTACATCTGCACTCACCTCTGTCAGACCCGTTGCACCCGCAACAATTACGACGAGCTGGTGGCCATCCGGGCGCTGAAGCGCTTCGCCGCTACCCACGGAGAGGCCGCCATCCCCTCAGTTAAGAAGAGCAACTACAAAGTGGCGGTCATCGGCAGCGGTCCCTCGGGGCTGGCTGCAGCCTACTACCTTGCTCTAAACGGCGTTTTGGTGACGATCTACGAGGCCAAGGACGTGGCAGGCGGGATGCTCGCCATCGCTCCCACATTTCGGCTTCCTCCAACTGTCGTGCAAGAAGATATCGACCGGATCACTGGGATGGGCGTCGACATCAAGCTTTCTCATCCCATCACCGCACCGCCGGAGGAACTGACAAGCGAAGGCTTTGATGCGGTTTACGTGGCGTGTGGATTCCAAAAGGACGCGAAGCTTTCGATCGAAGGGATAGAGGGCGAAGGCGTCTTCACCGCCCTTGATTTCTTGGAGCGGGTAGCGCGGGGTGAAAAACCGGACTTGGGTTCCAGGGTGCTTGTGATCGGTGGCGGGAATACAGCGATCGATGCAGCGCGAACGGCAAAGCGACTCACGGGCGTGCCGGTCACTGTTCTCTACCGACGGACTCAATGCGAGATGCCCGCTGAAAAGGAAGAGCTGTGGGATCTGTTCGAAGAAGGTAACTGCCTGGAAGAGCTCGTATCTCCCAAGAGTGTCATCCTGCAAGACGGCCAGTTAGCTGCATTAAAGTGCGTGCGGAACAAGCTCGGTGATCCGGGAGCGGATGGGCGAAGAAAGCCAATCCCAATCGAGGGAAGCGAGTTTGAGATTACGGCAGATTCCGTCATCGTTGCAATCGGTCAAACTCCGGACATCGTCTTCCTCGACGATAGCACTGTCTCTCTGCAGGCGGACGGGACAATCGCAGTCGACCCCGACACCGGAGCGGCAAGCCCAAGTTGCGTGTACGCGGGGGGGGATGCGGCGCGAGGACCGGCGACCATCATCCAGGCATGCGCCGACGGGCGACGGGCAGCAAAAGCGATCTGCGCGAAACTTAATATCCAGTTTGAGCAATTGGCCTACGGCCCGACAGCGCTCTCCAAAGAAGAGATAAAGCGAATAAAATGGGCTCGGGCTAGGAAAGAGGCGAAGCACTCGCCTAAGATGCTCCCGGTTGCTAAGCGCAGTGGCTTTAACCTCATCGAGCAGACCCTAACAGAGGAGGAGGCGCGTGGCGAGGCCGCCCGCTGTCTGCAGTGCTCCACCCTGTGCGACAAGTGTGTCGAGGTCTGTCCCAACCGGGCCAATTACACCTACTTCGTCACACCGGTAAGCCTGACGCTTCCCCAACTCTCCTTTAAAAATGGCAGGCTAGCAGTCACAGGAGAAGAGACCTTTGAGGTCGAGCAAAAACGGCAGATTATCCACATAGACGATTTCTGCAACGAGTGCGGCAACTGCGCCACGTTCTGCGTCCACAACGGCAAACCCTACCAGGAAAAGCCTCGGCTCTTCTTAAAGGAAGCCGATTTTCAATTAGAAGACGACACTGCCTTCTACATCGTGGAGGACACCATCAGGCGGCGGGAAGGCGGGAGGGAGTCGCAGCTTTCAGTGAAAAAGGGCATAATAACTTTTGAGAATGCGCACGTTCGCATTGACCTCTCGCCCGGTTTCAAAATTAAAAAGATGACGCTAAAAGAGGCTTTTGCGGGGGTGTTCTCGCTGAGAGAAGCGGCCGAGATGGCACTGATACTTAATGGGGTCACCACCTCTCTACCTTTTTTACTTTAAGGCGAACGATGGGAAAGATTAACGTGCTACGTTGTGTCTCCTGCAAGAAAGAATTCTCACTTAATGAGATCGAGTATACCTGCCCTAGTTGTGGTCCACGCCGTGGCACGCTTGAGGTCCTCTATAATTACGATGCGTTGAAGCGGACGCTGACACACGATTACTTCCGATCGCTCGAGGAGCGCACGATGTGGCGATACCTTCCACTCCTTCCGATCGCGAACCGCCGGTTCATCCAGCCGCTTCGCGTCGGGTTCACCCCTACCTACTCCTTCCCCGATCTTGCCTGTGAGTACGGCCTCAAGAAACTATTAATCAAAGACGATGGTCAAAACCCAACCGCCTCCTACAAGGATAGGGCAAGCGCGGTAGTGGTGATCAAGGCACAGGAGAAAGGAAAGTCTGTCATCACCTGCGCCTCGACCGGGAACGCAGCAAGCTCGCTCGCTGGCTTCTCCGCTGCAACCGACCTTCAGACAATTATCTTTGTCCCGCGGACCGCACCAGAGGCAAAGATCTCCCAACTCCTCATCTACGGAGCAAAGGTCTTCCTCGTCGATGGCTCCTACGACGTCGCTTACGACCTGGCAGCAGAGGCGGCTGAGGCCTTCGGCTGGTACAACCGCTCGGCTGCGGTCAACCCTTACCTCGTCGAGGGGAAGAAGACCGGCGCCCTCGAACTCGCCGAGCAGCTTGACTGGGAGGTCCCGGATGTGGTCCTAGTGGGGGTGGGAGACGGCTCGGTGATCAGCGGAATCTGCAAGGGGTTCGATGAGTTGTTGCGCCTTGACCTGATCGAGCGAGTCCCGCAGGTGATCGGGGTGCAGGCGCAGGGTTCGGCCCCGATCGCAACGGCGTTCGAGCGCTACAATGGCAACGAAATTGTGATCGAGGATATCCATGCGCATACCGTTGCTGACAGCATCTGTGTGGGGAAGCCGCGCGACATAGTAAAGGCGGTAACCTACGTAGCGAGAAACGGCGGACACTTCGTCAGAGTGAGCGATGAAGAGATCGAAGAAGCGATCTTAACTATGGCCAAGCGGACCGGGGTCTTTGCCGAGCCAGCCGGAGCCGCCCCGTTCGCCGGCTTGGTCAAGCTTGCCGCAACAGGAGAGCTGTCAGGCAAGAGTGCGGCGGTGATGGTAACGGGAAGCGGCCTCAAAGACGTTGCTGCCGTGCGCAAGATTGTGCAGGCACCGATCGAGATTGAACCATCGCTTCACGCCGTGAGGGAGCACCTATGAGGATTCAATTTATCGTTAACGGGAGACAGGTAGAGCGCGAGACCAACGCAGAGACACGCCTACTCGACCTACTGCGTGAAGACCTTCACCTTACTGGAACCAAGGAGGGGTGTGGCGAGGGGGAGTGCGGAGCGTGCACCGTGCTCCTCGACGGGCGGGCGGTCAACTCCTGTCTCGTGCTTGCCCCTCAAGTCGATGGGAAAGAGGTGCTTACGATAGAAGGGCTTGCCCCGTTGAGTAAGTCCCATTCTCGTCACTCCACGGGGCGAGCCAAGGGTGATGAGCTACACCCAATTCAGCAGGCGTTTGTGGAGAAAGGAGCGGTGCAATGCGGGTTCTGCACCCCTGGGTTTATCATGTCAACCTACGCCCTTCTAGAAGAAAATCCATCTCCCAATGATGAAGAAATACTTTCCGCTTTGGAGGGAAACCTCTGCCGCTGCACCGGCTACACCAAGATCATCGAGGCAGTGCGCTACGCAGCTAAGCTGATGCGGGAGGAGCGATGATCGAAGCGATCGTCCTCGCTGCTGGCAAAGGGGAACGCCTGGGAGTCATCAAGCCACTGATTATGATCGACGGCGAGACAGCTCTGGCACGGGTGATCCGCACTCTGAAGAAAGCACAAATCGAACGGATCATAATCGTCCTCGGTTACGCTGCTAAAACAGTCTTACGCGATGTAAACCTCACTGGGTGCAAGGTCGTGATAAACTCAAACTACAAAATGGGAATGGCAAGCTCGCTTGCCCTGGGGATCGAGTCGCTCTCGACAAAGGCGCAGGGCTTCCTCATTCTGCACGCTGATATGCCCTACCTCAAAGAAGAAACGATCCGCGCGGTGCTCACCAAAGCAAACAATGGGGCACAAATCGCGGCTCCAACCTACCACGGACAACGAGGGTTCCCGGTCTATCTAAGCTGCTCCTGCATCGTGGACCTTCTACCGACCCTGGTGGGAGAGATCGGGGCGCGGCAGTACATCGCCCAGCACCAACATAAGCTCGCCCTGGTAAAGGTGGATGACCCGGGCGCGATTCGGGACATCGACCGGCTGGAAGATCTCAAGATGGTGGAGGAGAAGCGTGGGCCAACAATACTTGAAGGTTAACTCAATCGAAGAGCTTCTCGTAAACTTAGATAAACCCGGAGCGATGGTTCTCTGTGGGGGAACCGACCTTGTCGTAAAGATGCGCAGCGGACTCCTTTCCCCAGAACTCCTTCTCGATATCTCCGATCTTCCGGAGCTACGTGAGATCAGAAATATCGGTTCAAAAATCGAAATTGGCGCTGCGGTGACCCAGAGCGAGCTTCTCGCCTCGGAGATAGTAAGAGAACGCCTCCCCCTTCTAATAACGGTCCTTTCCCAGCTTGGCTGCGTTCAAATCCGAAACCGCGGAACCCTAGGAGGAAACTTGGTCAATGCCTCACCAGCAGCGGATAGCGCTGTCCCTCTCCTCCTGTTCGACGCCGAGGTGATCCTCACAGGCTCACAAGGCGAGCGCCGGCTGGCAGTCAAAGATTTCTTCCGCGGCCCAGGAAAGACCGCTCTTTCAAATGGAGAGTTCCTCCGTGCGGTCTTGATCCCTCTCCCCAACCCTAAGCTTTCCCCGTTCTTCCACAAGATTGGACGGCGTAAAGCACTCACCATCGCCATCGCCTCCCTGGGAGCACTGCTTCATGTTGAGGGCGACCTGATCCACGAAGTGCGATTGGCCGCCGGCTCGGTCGCCCCAACACCGATTCGCCTGCGGCGGGTGGAGGAGAGGGCAAATGGGAAACGAGTAACTGCTTCCCTGATTGAAGAAGCGAGAAAACTCGCACGACAATCGGTCTCACCGATTGACGACATTCGGGCGAGCGCTGACTACCGACGGACTGTTATTGCCGATCTCGTCGCCCATCTATTTGAAGGGGTTCTTCATGTTTGACCTCGTGATCAAAGGCGGAACGGTCGTTATTCCTGAGGGAGCAAGCAAGGTTGACGTGGGGATCGAGGGAGAAAAAATCGCCACTATGGGCCAAGGGCTCTCCGGCCGCCGCGAGGTCGATGCGACCGGTTTAATCGTTCTCCCCGGTGCGATCGACGCCCACACCCACATGGAGCTTCCCGTGAGAGGAGATCGCTCCAGCGACGACTTCCTCTCCGGGACGATCGCCGCCGCCTGTGGGGGAGTAACGATGATCTCGGACTTCTCCGTCGGATCTGCTGAAACCTCACTCCCCGAGGAGATCGAAGCACGCAAGCAGGCGGCAAAAAAAGCGGTAATCGATTACACCATGCATGGAGAGGTAATCGGTTGGCACCCGGGGCGCGAGTCGGAGTTTAACGAGGCAATCGGCCTTGGCGTGAGCACGTTCAAGTTCTATCTCGCCTACTCCCGCTCAGGAAGGATGAGCGATGATGGCGTCCTCTACCGCGCATTCACGGCCCTGGCGCACTACGGTGGAAGAGCGATGGTACACGCGGAAAATGACGATATCATCAACGCCCTTACCGATGCCTTCGAGACGAATGGGGAGCTTGGCATTCTCTTTCTCCCTCGTTCGCGACCCGCCCTCTGCGAGGAGGAGGCAATCACCCGCGCCGCTACTATCGCCCGCCACACCGGAATCACGCTGCGCATCGCTCATATTTCCTCCGAGCTCGGACTGAACGCGGCCAGTGCAGCCCGCACTGCCGGAGCGAGGATCATTGCGGAGACCTGTCCACAATATCTCCTGCTCGATGAACGCGTCTATGCCGAGAGCAACGGCCACCTGTTCGCAGCCACGCCACCGCTCCGTACCGAAGTCGACCGCCGCGCCCTATGGAAGGGGATCACCTCTGGTGCAATCAACCTCGTCGCTACTGACCACTGTCCGTTCACCCGCGAGCAGAAGCGCTGGACAGGGTCGTTCCTCGACCTTCCCTACGGTCTTCCCGGCGTGGAGACCCTCCTTCCCCTGTTGTACAGCGAGGGGGTTGCAAAGGAGCGATTCTCCCTCGAGCGACTGGTCGAACTGCTGAGTTCCGGTCCGGCTAAGGCGCTTGGGATCTATCCGCGCAAGGGGGCGATCATGATCGGCTCTGATGCTGACCTAGTTCTAATAGACCCAAGGCGTGAGTTCACGATCACCGCTGAAAAATTGCACATGCGCACCGATTTCAATCCCTATGAGGGCCGCCGCGTCGTTGGTTACCCCGTGATGACCCTCTCCCGCGGGCGTGTCGTGTTCGAGAACGAGCAATTCTGCGGAGAAGAGGGTTGGGGGAGATTCGTCCCTCAGGCCGGCTAGACTCGACAGCCGCCTTGATTCATGTTATGGTGAGGACAAAGAGGGGGGTGTTATGAGAAGAATACGAAATGTCGGTCTTGGACTCTTACTCCTTTTGACCTTCGCTGTAGGAGGATGCTTTCTGTTTCCCAACCGTCCACCGGTAGCAGAATTTACGGTTGTCTATGACACAGATCCCGATGACTCACTGGTGGTCACTCTGGATGCTACGGCGTCGTTCGACGAAGACAATGACCAGATTGTAGACTACATGTGGACTTTTCCCGACGACGGAGTTGATTTCATCCACCCACTTGGCTATTCATCAAGAACTGTACACGAGCCGATCATCATCATCAGATTCCCGGTTCAAGGCACTTACACTGCTACCCTTATGGTAAGAGACGAAAGAGGAAAGTCCTCCGAGGCCCAAGATATCAAGGAGATTATTGTCCCCCACGTGGAAGTGGAACCAACTGAGTGAGGGAAACAAAAGGACAGAAAAAATTCGCGTTGCAAAAAGGAGGATCAACATGCGAAGAGCCTTATGGACTATAGCGATGGTTGCGCTTCTTGTCAGCCTCCCGTTTACTGGACTGGCAAACGGCGACGACTCAGAGAAGCAGATAACCTGGTTTGGCTTCGGAGGGCCGATGATCGGCCTGTTCACCTTGGATCTGGCTGAGATGAACGAGGTACTTGAAAACAATGACTATGCCCCACTTGCCGAGCAGCTCATCGCGTTCGGCGGCGGTGGAGGCGGGGGGGTGATCGGCGGATTCTCGTTTGGAGGAACCGGATGGGGCGGATCGCTAACTTCTCACCAGGAGGGCAAGAAGGCGGAACTCTCACTTGGATTTGGCGGGATGGACGTCGCTTACGTAGTTGGCGGGAATGAGCGTTCGCTTCTGTCGATCGGTGTAGTCCTCGGCGGCGGTGAAGTTGACCTGAAGCTGCGTGATCATTTTCCGGTAAGTTTCGAGGATGCGGTGGCCAATCCAACCACTACAACACTCAGTCGTGGCTTCCTTTCCGCTGAGCCTTACATCCGCTTCCAGGTGCAGCCGCTTATGTGGCTGGGGTTAAAGCTCCACCTTGGGTACTTGTTTACCCTCCCCGGGGGTTGGGAAGAGGGAGGCCAGGAGATCTCTGGTCTATCCCTTAACCTGACAGGCCCATTCGTGGGTATCTCCATCGCCTTCGGGGGAATCGGAACCGCCGAGGTGAAGGAGATGGTGGAGGACGTCCTGGAAGAAGCCCTGGGCGAGGCTGAGTTCGACGAGGCCACCTGTGCCGCCATCAAGGCGTTCTACGAAAAACGTTGCGGCGGTGAGCTTGAACCGAGCGCTGAAGAGGAGACCAACGCCGCACTTGTACAGGACACCTTGTTGGCAATGAGCGTTGGGGATCTCGATACCCTCGAGCCACTCCTTGCAGAGGACATCTCCTGGGTTTCCCCGGAGGGACTCCTCCCCTGGAGCGGAACATGGGTAGGAAAGGACGCTTTTCTTGCTGGGCTGGCCGCCGCAAGTAAGATGGAAGCTTCGCTAAAGATCGATCGTGTCTTCACCTCTGAAGATGAAGTCAGTGTGAAATGGCACCTTAGTCCCGCAGAGGAGGGTGGAGAAATCGTTTACGGGGTGACTGTCTTCCGCATAGACGAGGGGAAGATCCTCTCCGGACGAGACTATGGGAACTGAGCGGCTAGCGATTATAGCTGTCAGCAGTCAGCCATCAGCAGATAGCTGTAGGAATTGCTGATCGCTGAGAGCTGATGGCTAAGAGCTGAGTGCTATCAGCGTAAGGGCTATATCCGCTTTCGCATAAAGACCTGCGCCCCCAGTCGCTCAAAGCCGAGGCGCTTGTACAGACTGAGGGCAGGGTTGTCTTCGGCAACGTCGAGGAGGAGTCCCGTTCTTCCCCACTTTCGCGCTAGCTCCTCAGATGCGTGGATGAGGGCTCGGGCGATCCCCTGTCCACGAAAGGCCTCATCCACCGCCAGGTAGAGGAGGTAGAGTGTCTCCCGCGCCTGCGGGAAGACGAACCCACTTGGGTCATTCTCCATATCTTTGCAAAGGGCGAATCCCACGACCTCGGACTCGACCTCAGCGACGAACCCCGCCCAGCCCTGAAGACTAATATGCTCCCTTACCCAGGCGGTCACATCTTCGGCTTCAATCCTGCGAAAGATAGTGGTCGAGACTGGCTCAAACAGTCGGCAAAGCTGTGCCACTGTCTCCACGTCGGAAGGCGTCATCTCTCGGATTTGGTAGCGGCCCTTCATTATGTGCTTTGCAACCTCCTAAACGCCTCTACCCGCCCAAGGCCCATTCCATTAAATGAATAAGCGCCCCACGAAGTCAACTACTTAATGCGCAAGAGGTCCTCATCGGCGTAGGCAGTAAGGATCTCCCCCATAACGATCATGTGGTAGTCGGCCGTGTCATAGTACTGCTCCAGAACCTCCGTAGAAGCGAAATCTCCTGCCTTAAGCTGCTTTCTCGCCAGGATAAGGCACTCGTAGTGAAGGGCACACTCCTCGATGATCGGGGAGCTCACCTCCCTGGCGGCAATCAAGGTCAGTCCACAAGCGGCAGCCTTGTCGAGATCCCTCCCCGATTTGGTACCACAGAAGAGAAGCTCCTCCTTCAGTTGCCCAGTCGAGGGAACGTTCACTGTGAAGCTGTCCGCGGTGAGCAGGCAGTCATAGGTGTAACGCGAACGCCGCACAAGGACTGTGAACACTGGCCGGCTCCAGATGATTCCCACCTCGCCCCAGCCGATCGTCATCGGGTTCACTCTGCCATTCTTGTCCAACACAACCAGGAACACCCCTCCTCCAGCAAGGGCCCGCTTCAAGTGATCGACGTGATCGCTCCAGGTAATCTCTTCCTTCATCCTCCCCCCTCGCAGCCAGAGAATCGGCTGTCAGACAGTGGACGGTCTCCCTCACGGACCCGTCCAGAGAGCCAGCCGATCCTAACAGCATCCGGATCCTCAAACACAGGGACGTACGGCTTGATGTCGAGCAGCGGTGTCCCATCGAGGATGTCAAGATCGACGATGTACAAGGTTGCCTCATCGATTCCCATAAGCCGCACCGTGGAGATTCCGATCGGATTTGGCCGCCGCGGCGCCCGCGTGGCGAACAGGCCCCTCTCCCGCTCCTCAAGGTACGGCTTCACCTTTAGAGTATAGCCCCTCGAGCGATGAAAGTGATAGATGAGGGTGATATGGCTGAACCCATCAAGATCTGCAAGGCTCTCTGCGTACTCGGGGAAGACCTCCACACTCCCTTCAATTCCTCGACCGAAACGAGGTTGGATCGGAACCCCGCTGAGTTCATTAAACGGTGAGTGGATGATCCCAATCGGTCGATAGAGAATCGATTTAGTATTCATCCTGCCAATTATAGCACATAGTAGGAAAAGCGGTCAGCAATCAGCACATCCCCTGTACGAGTGTCTGACTTTATGTCCGGCGTTCGTTTATACCTCATCGTCCTTGCGTTTGGTGTAGTAGTGGACATCGGGATAGTAACGATAACCGAGGTGTTCGAAGACCGTCCTGGAGTCGTTGTTCCAATCCTCGATTAGACAGGCGACGATCTCAATGCCCATCCCGGAGAGTGGCCCCGCAACTGCTGCAACCAAAGCGGTGGCAATCCCTTGACGTCGATACCTTGACGAGACGGCGAGCCGGTTTATCCATCCCTTGCGCCCGTCGTGTGTCCCAAGGACCGCTCCGACGATGCACCTCTCGATCTCAGCGACGAGGAAGATCGAGCACGGCCCGCGACCTCGCGGGCGATTCGCTCCCGCTGATCACGCCCGTTCGCCCTGTAAGGAAGACCAGCCTCCTTCCACAGCGCAACAAGCGCATCATAATCGTTGACCGTCAACTCACGAATTAAGAACATCACTTACTCTCTTCCCCAAAAGAAATAACAAAGATTACGATGATAGACCGCTATAACCAAGGTCAAGTAGCATCTTGCATACACTCTTCACTTTTCAACCGATTTCTATGATACAATACCTTGAGACAACGCGTGCGGGCAATTATGGAAGTCGATAAAGGCTCCACAGCGTTTACACGAAAAAACGGACTAAAGGAGCGAGTAACAAGGTAAGCAGGTAATCTTAGTGATGCGAAAGAAAACAACGGATGAGGGAAGGCAAGAGAAAGGGATGAATAACCAGTTGGAACAGGAGCTGAATTGGCTTCGCCAGCGTGTGACAGAACTCGAGCAAGCAAAGGAGGCACCTCAGAAGAACGAGAAGAAGTACCATGACCTAGTAGAGAGTCTACCCGATGTGATCTATCTTGTTGACGAACATGGAATAGTCACTTATATCAACCCGGCTATAGAAACGACCCTCGGATACACTCCCGCGGAAGTCATCGGCCACCACTTCACAGAGTTTGTCTATCAGGAAGATTTACCACTTATCAAAGAGGGGTTCCAACAAATCCTCTCCGGACATGTCATAACAAATGAATATCGATGCTTGACTAAGCTAGGTGAAATACGCTGGATGCGCACTGCAAGCCGACCCACCTTTAAGAGAAATCGCGTAGTTGGTGCACAGGGAATGCTTATGAACATCACCGAGCAAAAACTAGCCGCGGCTTCACTACGTGAGAGCGAACGCCGCTATCGCAGCATCTTCGAGTCCACCACTGATGCACTGCTTATCTTCAATCTGGACGGAGTCATCGTTGCAGCGAACCCCACCGCTTACACAATGTACGGCTACCAAGAGAATGAGCTGATTGGCCTTCACGCCAAAAAGATCATCCATCCGGATTACTTTCATGGTTTCTCTAACTTTAGACGGAACGTCGATGAGCGGGGCCGCTTCTACATTGATTCGATCAACCTCCGCAAGGATGGATCCCAGTTCCATATAGAGATGCATGGAACCAGCTTTACTTATCACGGCAAGCAACACCTCCTGTCCGTTATTCGTGATGTCACAGAGCGAGTGAAAGCTGAAAATGCACTGCGAGACTCGAAATGGAAGATAGAAAGCCTGCATAAGACAGCTCGACTCCTGGAAGCATGCGATAGCGATGAGGAGGTCTATCGATTGACGGTGAAGGCAGCGGAAGAGATCCTCGAGTTGTCCATGTGTACACTGGACGTCGTGGAAGGGAACAAGTTAGTAGTTAAGGCAACTTCATCCAACTTGCCCCCTGAAGCGAGCAAGCCCATTGACCTTGATATAGGTTTGGCCGGGAAGACCTATCGTACCGGAAAGACCACCGTCTTTGGCAGCATGGACGAAGTCCTCGGAGCCAGGCCCACACGGGAAGACTTCAAGTCGGGGATCAGCGCTCCCATCGGCGGTATCGGGGTGTTCCAGGCAGCATCTAAAACACAGGATGCTTTCACCGAAGAGGATGCGCGTTTGCTTGAGCTTCTGCTCGGACATACTGCAGAAGCGGTCAAAAGGATTCACCTCCAGAACAAGCTCAAGGAGCAGGCCATCCGTGATCCCCTGACCGGTGTCTATAATCGTTACTATCTCAACGAGTTGCTTGCACAAGAGAGTGCTCGCTCCAAGCGGTATGACCGCCCCATCGCCTTCTTGATGATTGACATCGACCGGTTCAAGGAGATCAACGATCGCTTTGGGCATCAAATGGGGGACCGCGTGCTGCGGGAAACAGCCAAACTTCTAGAGGAACAGGTGCGTGACTCGGACATTGTAGTCCGCTACGGAGGAGACGAGTTCCTAATCATTCTCCCTGAGACCATTGATGAGATAGACGCATTAAAGGAGCGTATCCACAAGGAAGTCGCCCGCTACGGTGATATTCTTAAGCCACTAGATTTTCCGATAACGCTGTCCATCGGCAGTGCATATTGGAACCCTGATGACTCGAACGCTTTGGAAACAATTCTAGCAGAAGCCGACCGGCAAATGTACAAGGCTAAACGGCTGCAAGAACAGGAGAATCAGTTAAGATAAGCGCCTATCGGGTTGGCTGAAGCGGACACTCATCCCACACCATCATCTGCCTCCGGGGAGGAAAGCGAACGTGTTCGCCGGTTCACCGGACTTAGCTCCGGCAGGTCCTTGGTCGACGCGCTCAGCTCTTTGAATCGCCGCGCCGAAGGGAGGAGCCATCGCTCCAGGGACCCAACCGCACTGTCGTACGCCTCGACCGCCTGTTCCAGGCCTTTTCCCGTCTTCTGGAACAGGTCGAGGAACTTGATTACGCGTTCGTAAAGCTCCTGCCCCTGTTTGGCGATCTCACGTACGTTCTCGGTGATCTGCTGCTGTTGCCAGCCGTAGGCAATGGCTCGTAATAGGGCAAGCAGAGTAAGGGGGGTTGTGATAAGGACGTGTTTTCCCACCCCAAACCCCAACAGGGCCGGATCCTGCTCGAAGGCGGCGGAGAGGCAGGCCTCACTCGGTACGAACATGATCACCATTTCCGGAGCCCGCTCAAACTGATCCCAGTACTGCTTGCGCCCGAGCTCTTGGATCCGATTGCGCATCGCTTGGGCGTGGGCCGCGAGCTTTGCCTGCTGTTCCTTCTCGTCGGCCTCAATTGCGGCGAGATAGGCCGTCATGGGGGTCTTTGCATCCACCGGTAGGATCCCTTGGTTGAGGAGGTGAACGATCACGTCGGGACGCCCCTCGTCTGTGGTCACCTGTTCGTCAAAGTCTACATGGGAGGTCATCCCCGCCAGTTCCAGCACCCGACGCAGTTGAAGCTCGCCCCAGCGGCCACGCACTGTGGAGGACTTGAGCGCCTGCGCGAGGGTGACGGTCGTATCGCGAAGTTGGGTCTGAGCCTGGCCGAGTTGGCCTAAGTGCTTCTCTAAACTTTGGTAGGCACCCTCTCGTTTTTGCTCAAGTTCTCGCACCTGCTTGTCCATAGCTTCCAATGTCTTTTCGAGAGGCTGGACAAGGTTTTTTAGCTCCTCCTTGTGAGTGCCCTAGTCACCCCGAACCTGAGTGAGAAGTGAGGTTAGCTGGTCACGAGCGCGCTTGAGGAACTGGTCAGTGTTCGACTGAAGCGCCTGGCTGGAAGAGCCCCGAACGCCTCGCGTAACTTCTCCTGGGCCCCCTCTACCCACTGGAGCTTCTCTTCACTGGCCTTGCGTTCTTCTTCTAGTCGAGCGATCCGAACCTTGAGTTGCTCGTTCTCACCGCGTAGGGAATCGGTCTCCTGAAGTGACTTCTCAGTAGTAGCGAGGCGCTCTTTCTGGGTTCCAAGCTCGGCTTGCATGACCGCCGTGCGCTCACTCCACCGCAGTCGTGCAATGAGGAACCCCACGACCATGCCCAGTATCAAACCCACTGCTAACCCAACCCACTGCGTCGGTCAAACCTCCTCTCTCATACTATCACGGTTGCCGCTCGGTCTTGCTTAAGCCTTGTCGCCTCTGTATAATCTACCTTTAGTCCGAGAATAAATTTACTGGTCTTTGAAATTCTGGGGCAGCCATTACTTGCCTAATGCGATGAAGAACCAAAGAGCTACTGCCTCTACGGGGAGGGAATCAAGAGATCCTTTTCACAAGGAGGTAACGCTCGATGATTTCTATCATTGCATTATTGGTATCATTGGCATTATGCCTTTGGGCCATTGTACTGCTGAGGGTCCTCGGACCTGACAAGTAGTACAGGCAAAACAAATGGCCGCCCTGAAAGAAAGGAGAAACATGGCAAAGGAGAAAGCAGCCCGAGAAGAGAAAATGGTTGAAGAACCCACGCCCAAGAAACAACAAAAACTAACTGGTGCAGAAGAGATCCGAAAACTATCCGAAGACTACGAGTATAACCCTGCTCAAAGCGCACAACCTGCCTCTCCAGAAGAACAGGCAGATTCTAATCAGGAAGCGGCGGATCAAGGAAAGAAATAAGGGTAATCTCGGCTGCCGGAGTAATTAGCACTCCCGGACCAGGTTGAGGAATAGGATTCTTACCTTGTTGATCATAGATCTTTACGGGCTCTTCATTCCTCGGGCCACGAATTAGGTAAACAGCCGTCTTTTCCCTGTTTGCCGAATAGTATTTCGGCATTCCGAGAACCCTACGGCCATCCTTTAAGTGAACATAGGCCCAGGCTCCAGCTTCTTCGGCCCTCTGAAAGCCATCTACCCATGTATTCTTGGACCCTTTCTTTGTCCATTTAAGGCTAAAGAGAATCCGCTGCCAAACTCCACGCGATGAACCAATTCCGCTTACTGCCCCAAGGAAAACCGCAAATAGAAAGGCTGCTACAGCCGTCATAATGTTGAACGGAGAAGCAATTGGATAGGGCGTTAGCCCCAAAGGCGAAAAAACCAAGAGGCAAAGATAAATGCCGACATCAAAAACGGCGGCATTGACAAAAAGGTGCTGTATCCCTCTTGGCTCCGTCTCTACTAGAGAATCTCTAATAAGGACAGCAACAACACCAGGCAAAAGAACTAGCCCAGCCAAGACCGCCCAAACACCAGAAAGTTCCAAGCCCCACCACATATTTACCCCCTTCAGCAATTTGCAAGCACTAGATCGAATAGCCTTCCCTTCTCATGGCGATGCGAGTACCTGAATGCAAATTCATCTAAATACTCCTGTAGGTACTTTGCGCTGACGTGGTGGTACATACCTGCCAAGCCGCGCTTAAATAACGACCACGCATTTTCGATCGTATTAACGTGGGCCTCATCGACAACATATTCATTGTAAATGTGAGCAACAGTCTCATGGCGACCAAACTCAGTTAGGAAGAACAATCTACTAGCGGCATCGCTGTAGATCTCTTGGACCTCACCAAGATTGGGAGCAATGACTCGTTTAATGTCGCGAGCTTTCAGCCCCTCAAGAATCATCATACGAAGGAACCCGCCGCGTTCCGCTACACCAAGGACGCTCTTGCCCTCGAACTTGACATTCCCTTTTGGCGGTCCGTCTCCACTGGCTCGAATAACAGCATCGTCTACTTCGATGATCCCGCCCAGCCGGTCCTCAAAGACATCATGTTTCATGGCTTTCCGTATACGTTTAGCCAAATACCAAGCTGTCTCGTAATGAACGCCCAATTCCCTCTCTATCTGTTTTGCTGATACCCCTTTGGGTGAATGACACATCATCCAGATAGCGATGAACCACCGGGGTAGGTCAATCTTGGATCTATGAAAGATCGTTCCCGCTGTTACCGAAAACTGATATCTACAGCCTCGACATTGCCACCGACGATATTTCCGCATATATAATGGATGATTCGCCCCACATCTTGGGCACTTCACCCCGTCCGGCCAGCGCAAACGTCTTAAATATCCCTCGCACTTATGTCTTGTGGAAAACTGTCTTCGCGCCTCTTCCAGCGATTTGATTTTCGTTTCGTCCTGAAGCATCTTTATCTACCTTCAGGACTATACTATCACATTATCGCCGCTTTGTCAAGCCGATAAACGCCTCACGGTTGCCGCTTGTGCGCTACGCCTAGTTGGTCATTCCTTGTTCACCGGGGAAGAGCAGGACTGCTAATTACAACATCGTGATCAGGCTGGGTGGGAAATAGAGACATCTGGCTCAACAGGAAGGATCTCATGATGCGTGATGGAAAAGGTCTTAACCACTGCATCAACGAACGAGAAACGGATGAGAAGGATAGGGAGGGCCTTTGAGCGAAGGAGAGCACGCAAGGCTGGGGCATACCCCCTGCCAGAGAGCTCCAAGCGACCTACCTCATCGACGAATACGGCCTGGGCTGTCATAGATGCGCGCGCGATCGCACTGCGAGCAAATGCAAGTCCCTGTTCCGAGATGAAGTACTTCCCCACTGTTACCCCGGGGGGATTAAGAGAGGCGAATGGCTGCTCTACCCCACTTGCCAGATCGCGGACCGTGTAGCCAATCGTCTTTCCACACCGTACAACCCGCGGAGAAAGGATTCCCCCAACCGTAAATCCCCTTGCCGTAAGAGCCGCTGTGAGCCGTTCGCCTGTACGCGTTTTGCCGGCGCCGATCCCGCCGCTTAAAATGACGCAGGATTTCTTCCTTTTCTCCTCTAGATGAACCAGGAGACAAGGAAGAAGATCACTAGGCATAGAGCAGTTCCCGCTAGAAGGAATGCAGGGCGATAGGATATCCGTGTTCGTAGCGGGGCAAATCCCACTGCAAGCGCGGCGATCCCGGCGGCTAATGCCGAGTAGGGAACAGAAACGCTCAGAAAGCGCCCGATCCCACCCGCGGAGAGAACCCAGTAGGGAAACTTCGTCCCTAACTCCTGGAGGACCACCAAAGGGGGATAAAGCCACAGGCCAGGACCACGGATCATCCCGACATACAAGAGCGATTGCAAAACGCCGGCACTCGCTCCAACGAGACCGAAGCGAAGCGGTACACCCAGAGGTAAACGATAAATGACAACGGCGAAGAGCGCGAACGCAGCCCCTTGTGCAAGGATAGAGAAAACGGGGTTAAGCACTGCAGGAGCAGAGACAGGAAGAGCAAACACGACCGCTGAGAACAGCTTAAGCGGCGCAGCGATCAAAGCCATCCCCAAAGGGACCCAGGGCCTCCCAGTACGGCGGACAGCAAAGGCCATCAACCCCATCGCCAGCGCGATCATGATCTTCCCTGGATAGGTTGGAGGAAGAATACTGTGAAGCAGCCCACCTAAAAGCGCCTCTACCGCACCCCACAACGCACCAAACCAAAGGATAGTAAGCAAAACGATCCCGACCTTGCTTCTCTTCGTTGACGCTCTTCTCATCACCTATCACCTCGCAAGAGTCTCGTCCCATCGAGCATAGTCGGTGGAGTAGTGTCGCGCAAGTCGCTCTTACAAGATGTAACGGCGCTCGCTTCTTTGCAATAACGGAAGCAGGAGTTCCCACGTCTCACGGTCAATCTTCCTGCCTTCCTCGCACGCTGACAGATCCCTTCCTACCAATGTCACCTGAGTTCCGGACTTAATACCCTCGATACCTGTAACATCGATCATCGTCTGAGCCAGGCAGATCTTACCCACAATCGGAGCTCGCTTTCCGTTGACTAAAACTTCACCGCAGTTGCTGAGGTCGCGGTGAAGCCCATGAGAGTATCCGATGGGAAGCACAGCAATGCGGCTGTCTCGCTGGGTGTGAAACATCTGGTCGTAACTGATCGATCGTCCCACAGGTAGGTCCCTCACAGTGAGTATCTTGGTCCACACCTCGGCAATCGGTTCAGGGTCCGTGTCCCAGCTACACGGGCGTTCTTCATAGCCGAAGAACAAGGTTCCGATTCGTAACGTATTGTAGTATCCGCTGGCAACTGACTGAGGAAAAGCTAAAAGAGCAGGTGAATTTCCGATATGCACCATCTTTGGCAACAATCCAGCTTTGTCTACATCGGTGAGAAGATCGTTGAAGATTTTCACCTGCTGTGCGTTATAGCGATCGCTTTCTGGATCGTCTCGATAGGTGGTGCTGAGGTGACTGAAGATTCCCTCCACAATGATATTGGGAAGCTCCTGTAGCTTTTTCAGTAAGCGCAAAACGTGTCTTGGTTCCATCCCGAACCGTCCCATGCCAGTGTCCACGTTTAAGTGCACGCAAGCGCGTCGCCCAAGGTGGCCAGCAGTGTGAGAGAGCGCTTCAGCGAACCCTAAATCGGAGACCGCTGCGGTCAGTGCGTGAGCAACCACCTCTTCGACACGCTCGAAAGATGTATCAGCAAGAAGGAGAATAGGAGACTTTACACCGGCGGCCCGCAATGCCAGGGCCTCGCCAACATCCGAAACTGCAAGATAAGAGATACCGCATTCAGCAAGGACGCGAGCAATCGGTGTGGCTCCATGCCCGTAGCCATCTGCCTTCACAACCCCCATCACCTGCACGCCTGAAGGAACGTGCTCCAATACAAGCTCGATGTTCTCCCGCAGGCGACTAAGGTAAATCTCTGCCACCAGATTGCTACATTGAGTCCGCTGCCGATCCACCTAAAGCTCCTTCAATAACCCGACCTCGTTGTTAAACGCTTCAATCAATTCGTCGATCGTCCTAACCTGCCTGTGAATGCTATCCCAATATTCGGGCCAGTCATACCACTGTGCCTGGAGTTCCTCGGCCGATTTGCCCATCTGCTCCACCCACGTGTAGTACTTCAGGTTATGGACCCGTCGCCGATCCCAATATGTGAGCTCATTCATGTAGTCGGTGGCGATTGCCATTAGGTGGCGGTGATAGTCGATCGCCGCTTGTAGCTCGCCATAGGGACCATCTCTCTCCTCCAACTCCTTCAAGCGGGTCTGATAGAGCTCCATCGAGTCGGTGAAAGTAGTAAGGACGATATCCCTCTCGGTCAGCTCGTAGTACTTGGCAAACTTAATGGCTCCAAGGAGGTTTCCCACGCTGGAGATGCCAAGAAGAGGAAGCTTATCGATGAACTCGGGCTGCACTCCTTGTTTTCGTAGATATTCACGCCCTGCTGGCTCGTTGAACAGACGAATAAGCTTCATGCACGGCTCGTCGTCGATGGCGATCACCATGTCCGTGTTTTTTACGTTGTGGATCCAGGGGACGTGCTTGTCGCCGATTCCCTCGATCCGGTGCCCGCCAAATCCGTTTAACAGGAGAGTGGGACACTGAAGTGCCTCTCCCACAGCAATCTTGCTTAAAGGATAGACTTCCTTTAAGTAATCTCCACAACCCAGCGTTCCCGATGATCCACTGGTCAATACGACCCCGGCGTAGCGACCATTCTCCCCCAGTTCCTGTTGCAGGACCTCTTGCATGGCGTGCCCGGTTACATCATAGTGCCACAGGTGGTTTCCGAACTCGTCGAACTGGTTGAAGGTCATGATATTGTTGCGAGTTGCCTGGAGTTCCTTGCACTTCTGAAAGATCTCCCACACGTTTGACTCACACCCTGGGGTGGCAATCACCTCGCCGGCGACCTGTGCCAACCAGTCAAACCGCTCGCGGGACATCTCCTCAGGGAGGATGGCGACCGATTTGCAGGCGAGCAGGTGAGCGTCGTAGGCTCCACCGCGGCAGTAATTTCCAGTCGACGGCCAGACCGCCTGGTGAAAAGTCGGATCGAACTGCCCGGTGACCAACCGCGGCACGAGACACCCAAAGGTCGCTCCTACCTTATGCGATCCGGTGGGAAACCACTTTCCGACAAGCGAGATAATCCGTGCCCTGACCCCGGTGAGCTCGTGCGGAATCTCCAGGTAGTTCACTCCATCGTAGCCACCACCATGCTTCACCGGCTCATTCTTCCACGTGATGCGAAACAGGTTCAATGGGTGCAGGTCCCAAAGGCCGATCTCGCTTAGCAGTTCCTTGATCTTCGCTGGGATCTTCCCGGGCTCCTTCATCTGCGCGAAGGTAGGGACGATAATTCCCCGTTCGTGCGCCCGCTGTGCCGTCCGTTTCAGCTGCCCTTCATTAACGCTCAGATCGATCATCCTATCCTCCCTGCTTTTTGATCTTTTATGAGAATGTCGGCCGCTTGCTGTACCCACTCCACGGCCCCCTGTTGCCTCATTTAAAAATGTACTCGAAATGACATTCGTTGCCTCACGTGAAAATGTACTCCAAATTGACGTGTCGTTCCTCCTGTTTCGGTCTGTTCTTTGACCGTGCCAGTGCGTCTAATTTGTCTTGCAGCCTGATGATCTCCCGTTTCAGCTCTACCGGGTTGAGCTTCGCGTATTCCTTCTTGAGAACTTTCTTCGCCTGCTTGGGAACGAAGCTTAATTCAAGTACCCGCTGAAAAGGCGTCCTTGCCCGATCGTACTTCTTCTTCACCCTGCTTCCAATCCGCGTCTTCTCGATTAGTTTCATCACCTGTCTGCAACAGGCAGGCTGGTTGGTTGGAAGAAGTTCGTGTACAGCCGCAGGTGATCGTAGAGCTCGTTTAACACCTCAAGTTCTTCTTCTGTATCGTACCGTCGGTACCCAACCGCTCTCCTCACCACGGAGTAGTTCTTCTGCTCCACGAAGCAGTTGTCGTTCTTCCTGTAGGGTCTACTGCGGGTGAACGTGATCTTGTTCTCACGACAGTACCGTAACAGATTAGGCATTAACGCCGTGATCTGCCTTTCAGAGAGGGCGCCAAGCAATAAAGTGGCGGCGATCAGACGCCTCGGCGCCGAGGTCGTGCTACATGGTAAGGGTTATAACGAAGCTGCAGAGAACGCCTTTCACCTGCAAAGGGAACGAGGATTGACCCTGATCCACGATTTTGACGACCCTTTTATCATTGCCGGGGCAGGCACTATTGGCTTAGAACTCTTGGAGGATCTCCCTGAGATTGATACAGTAATCGTGCCTCTTGGAGGGGGTGGTGCCCTATCGGGGATCGCTCTTGCCCTAAAATCCGCAAATACTTCGATTCGAGTCATAGGCGTCTCTATGGATCGTGCCCCCGTGATGTATCATAGTCTAAGGGCTGGCCACCCGATAGAGATGCAAGAGGAAGAGACCATCGCCAACGCTTTGGCTGGCGGTCTCTTAGGCCTTGCTCCGGTCAATCGTCATACGTTTTCCATGTGCCACCAGTATGTTGATGAGACCATCTTGGTGTCAGATGAGGAAATCGCTGAAGCTATGTCCTTTGCATTGGAGCAGCATCATCTCGTAGTAGAGGGAGCAGGAGCTGTGGGAATAGCAGTCCTTCTACAACGGAAAGTGAGCGAGGTTGGACGACATGTCGTTGTTGTAGTTACTGGTGGCAATGTAGATCTTTCTTTGCTCTTGAAGGTAGCTACTACTTACAAGATACGGGGAGCTAGCCTTCAATAGGGGTTGATATG
>JAUWYG010000154.1 GCA_030615945.1 Candidatus Bipolaricaulota bacterium
ACCCGGTGATCTCCACCGGCTCAGAGAAGACGATGCGAAAGGACTTCGCCACCTCGCCCGTGTCATTCATGAACACCTCGCCGGCAAACGGAGATACAGCAAAGGCAATAAGCCAGAGCAGCACGGCAAAAGCACAAAGAAAAGTTTTTCTCTCCATCCTTTTCCTCTTACTCCCCTGCGAGCACCAAAGGAGAATTAGTCCTCCCGCGGCACCTTGACCTCTATCCCTTCTAAACGCTTGTAGTGCTTCTCATCGAAGGTGTAAACTGTTGCGACCCCCTGATCCTTCATCCAGCAGCCGTTATACGCGTCAATGAAGTCGATGTTCTTATCGGCATAGATGAGAACCGCCTCTGCTAAAAGGTCGCTGTCTGCAACCACAAGGCCGGGGGTATTCAAAATCGTCAGGACTTTATTTCGGATCTCTTCACGAGGGAGGTTGTAGTACGACTCACAGGTCCAAATGATCTCAGCGATCACCATGGCGTTGGTCTTAAGGACAATCTCCCCTCGCAGGGCCTGTTTGAGGAGCGATTCCACAGCGTCGGCCTGTTCGGGTATATCATCGAGTAGGTAGCGAAGCAGGATGTTTGTATCGATGAAGGCTTCACGCACCCTTTTCGGCCCGCTACCTTCGTGAGCTGCCACGCGCCACCTTCTTGGCTAGCTTTTGCTTCACCTCACGGCGAACGGCTTGCAGGTCTTCAGGACGCTTCCGGGGTTTAATCGAGCCACGCAGATCGAGCAACGTTTCTTTGACGGGATAGAGCACCACTTCACCATCTCTTAGAATGAATACCACCCGATCTCCTGCCTCGATCCCCAGTTTCTTACGAATCTCCTTGGGAATCGTTGTCTGTCCCTTGGAAGTAACTCTGCTTGTCGCCACAGCGACCTCCTCTTACACAAAGCCATTAGTAATACAGAATCCATAATAGCATACCGATCTCCAAATGTAAAGACAGCGGGAATCCGAAGTCTAACAGATGAGGAGATCGAAGGGGTTGTGATGTTCGCCTATCCTCGTTTCTACAAAGACCTGGAAGTGGCGCGGACCGACCGCGTCAGCCGATCTCGATCCTGTTCATCTTGCACGAGATGCCCCTTGACAAAGAGGCGCCCTCCGTATATGATAATGATCGTTATTCTGCTCATCTAAACAAGGAGGCGAACCGATGGCGACAAAGATCATCCCTATTACAGACGGAAGAAGGGACCTCTTGCGCCTCGCGAAAGAAGCACGGGAGAACCTCGATCGTTTTGTGTTCACGCGCAACGGGAAGCCGGAGGTGATCCTGCTGAACTTCGAAGACTACGAGGATCTTCTGGAGACACTCGAAATCTACGAAACACCGGGACTGGTGGAAACGCTCGAACAACGCCGAAAAGAGATCAAAGAAGGGCATTCTATCTCTGGACAAGACGTCTTCGCAGATGCTTGAGGCACGCTACCATCCTCAAGTAAAGAAGGAAGTCAAACGGATCCCAGTCTCGTGGCGCCGTCGGATTGAGCGTGTGATCGACGGGCTCGCTAAAGATCCGGAGAAAGGAAAACGGTTACGAGGAAAGCTGGAAGGAATGCGCTCCCATCGCGCGGGGAATTACCGCATCGTCTACATCATAGAAGGCGAAGTCCTCCATATCCTCAGCATCAGCCATCGAAGGAACGTGTATGAGGAATCTACACGACGCACACGTTAAATCGCGATAAGAACGGGACATCAGAACAGGCCAAGCTGATCATCTGCTTTTGCATCGAGAGGAATCCTCACCTTTCCGTAAACGCCGTCATACCCCGGTTCGATCTTTAGTTCTCCTGCCCTCACCTTCATGATCCCTTGAAGGATTCGCGATGGAGTCTCCCTTTGCAGGTCTTCCTCTGACAGGTCGAGGAGGATGCGGAATTCATTCCCAAAGCGAGCGATCAAACGTTCGTACTCGCGGGCGACCCCCTTGGTGTTCGGCCCAATCCCGAGGGCCTGGGCGATGATCTCCTCTAAGGGCACGAGACAGCGATAAGGGATCCTCTGCGTAGGGCCATCTCCCTCCGCCCGATCGGCGAGCTCCTCCACGCGGTGCATCACCCCGATGGTGAGTGGCTTCCCACAGATCGGACAGCGATTCCCAAGCTTCATCGCCTCCCGCGGAGGGAGGACGACCCCACAGGCGCGGTGACCGTCGTAGTGGTACTTCCCCTCCTGGGGGTAGAACTCGATCGTCCCTAAGAAACGAGCGGGATCATGATCCTTCATCGCTGAGATGATCCCATCGTAGCTTGGCTCAGGAAGGTCAAACAGGGTCGCCTCTCGACCGAGCTTTGAGGGAGAATGGGCATCGGAGTTGGAGACGAGTGTAATCGAATCGAGGGAGGAAAGCCGCCAGTTCATCGCCGGGTCGCTCGATAGCCCGGTCTCGATGGCGAAGATCCTCTTCGTGTACTTTCCAAAGCACTCCTCAAGGGAGTCAAACCCCGACCTGGACCCAAAGACCGAGAACCAGGGAGTCCAGGCGTGTGCTGGGATTACCTCCGCGGTTG
>JAUWYG010000106.1 GCA_030615945.1 Candidatus Bipolaricaulota bacterium
ACTAGATCTTCTCTGGCACCCTGCAAGGTCGTGTCTTTCGCCTCTAAGATGATGTTCGACTGGCGCAAGGCGGTATGGACCAGTAGACTAGGAAGAAAGCGGCACTTATTCCAAGCTGATCCTGCACTCGATTTGGAAAGAGGTAAACATGGCTGACATCAACTCTCAAGCGAACGCAAGTGAGGCAAAGTCAACCGATCCCAATACGGAGATCTCTCTTGATTTCGTCCGTCAGATCGTCGCCGAGGACGTGCAGGCCGGGAAAAATGATGGGCGCGTTCATACGAGGTGGCCCCCCGAGCCGAATGGCTATATCCACATAGGGCATTCAAAAACCGTTTTGTTGAACTACTGGATCGCTCAGGAGTTCGGCGGCAAGTTCAACCTACGGTTCGACGACACAAACCCGGTGAAGGAGGAAGTGGAGTTCGTCGAATCGATAAAGCAAGACGTAAGCTGGTTGGGTGCAGACTGGGAAGATAGGGAACTCTACGCCTCCGACTACTACGAGCAACTCTACGAGTGGGCCGAATACCTCATCAAGCAGGGGAAGGCGTATGTATGCGATCTTTCTCCCGACCAGATCAGCGAGTCACGTGGAAAGGCCGTCCGAGAAGGCAATACGGTGATCACGCCACCCGGGAAGGAAAGCCCTTACCGGAATCGCTCTCCCGGGGAGAACCTAGATCTTTTCCGACGCATGCGCGCCGGCGAGTTTCCCGACGGGGCAAAGACCCTCCGCGCGAAGATCGACATGGCTGATCCAAACCTGAACATGCGCGATCCTGTCATGTATCGCATACTCCGAGCGACACACCATCGCACCGGAGATGAATGGTGCATATACCCAATGTATGACTGGGCCCACGGCCAATCGGATGCTATCGAGGGAATCACGCATTCGATCTGCACTCTCGAGTTCGAGAACCATCGCCCCCTCTATGACTGGTTCCTGGACAATCTGCCCGTCCCCCACCGGCCGCGCCAGATCGAGGTTGCACCTCTTGCCCTGAACTACACTGTGCTCAGCAAGCGCTTCCTCAGGCAGCTGGTCGAGGAGGGCTATGTCACTGGCTGGGACGATCCCCGCATGCCAACGATCGCTGCCATGCGCCGAAGGGGATATACCCCCGAGGCTATCCAGTCATTTGTGCGCAGCGTCGGAGTTACCAAGGCCGATAGTACCGTAGAGATTTCTTTCCTTGAGCACTGTCTGCGCCAAGACTTGAACAAGCGCTCGCCTCGAGTAATGGCGGTTCTCGATCCTCTGAAGGTGGTAATCACCAACTATCCGGAGGATGAAGTCGAAGAACTCGAAGCGATAAACAATCCGGAAGATGAAGCAGCAGGAACCCGGAAGGTGCCCTTCTCCAAGGTGCTGTATATCGAACGCGACGACTTCATGGAGGATCCCCCCAAGAAGTTCTACCGCCTCGCCCCCGGTCGCGAGGTGCGGCTGCGCTACGGGTACTTCATCACCTGCACCGACGTGATCAAGGATGAGGAGGGGAACGCCGTCGAACTTCACTGTACCTACGATCCCGCCACCCGCGGCGGCGACGCGCCCGACGGCCGTAAGGTAAAAGCGACTCTTCACTGGGTCTCGGTCAAGCACGCCATCGATGCCGAGGTGCGACTCTATGATCACCTGTTCACGAAAGAGAACCCGCTAGAGGTCGAGGAAGGGCAGGATTGGTTGGACAACCTGAACCAAAACTCGCTTACGGTACTTACCGGCTGCAAGCTTGAACCGAGCCTTACTGCGGCAAAGCCCGGTGAGCGCTCCCAGTTCGAGCGGGTGGGCTACTTCTGCGTCGATCCCGATTCGACGCCGGGAAAACCTGTCTTCAACCGCACTGTCACCCTGCGTGACACCTGGGCGAGGATTCGAGAGAGACTGAGCAAGTAGGGCGATCATGACGAAATGGTTTGTCGCGTCTTGCACGATCGGCTGCAGCGACAGGTTCCGTCTCAAAGCGCAGCAACCGGGCTGACAGAGTCAAGGTTGCAGAACTGTACCCAGCAAACCAAGTTGCACTTTCACCGCATGCTCCACCTTTCGCATGTCGGTGTGTGTCAATCTGCCCATTTGGTTGACTAAGCGCTGTTTACTCACTGTGGTAAGTTGATCGGCCATGGCCTTGCTTTGCCTATCGTTGAGCATCACAACAGCCTCGCATGGATAAACGCGACCCACCTTGGATGTCAAAGGCACAACTTGCATGCGGTTGAGATACTTGTTAGCCGCATCGTTGCTAATGATGACCGCCGGTCGCTTCTTCCTTATCTCCCCACCTACCGATGGCTCAAAATCCACCCACCATACCTCACCGCGCTTCATCGCTAACGTCTCCAACTGTGGCTTCTGCCCATTCCAACGCTTCCACTTCACGCTCTTCGTCCTGGGCCATCTGCTTGTATGCGGCTTCCAATTCATGATAGATCACATGTGGGCGCACCAAGTCCTCGATGAAACGGCTAATACGGCGGCGGCCTATGACCGCATGTAGTCCTTTATAGACTTGCTCATCAATGGTAATGGTCAATTTCTTTTGCATCACGCACCTCCTCGCGAGTATGCACGTATACTATACGTATCATGGTGCTCGTCAAGGACCCTGTCAAGCGGCACAAGGTGCAAGTGTCAATCCTCCTATATGTGTTTTGACGTTAAACTCCCTGAAGTTCAGGTGCAACCCGCTAAGGGGAGAATCGAAGCCAACTTGGTACTAAGGAGGACATGGAGGCAACTCTCTCTTCGGAAACTACGGAAATCGTCCACTCTTGCCAACCACCCTTCTCACTCATTGATCATCACGGTATAATCACGAAACTATGGCTGTTGTTAACAAGATCGGAAAAGTGATGAAGCGAAATCACGCCCTGGTAACCTTCGACCAGGAGCGGATCATGCGGGCGATTCGCCGTGCGGCAGACTCAATCGGCGGATTTGAGCAGGACTACTTGCAAGGGGTGAACGACCGCATCTTCACCGCTGGAGGAACCGATGAAGGCATTGCCGAATTTCTCTCCGATCTGATCGTCGTGTGCCTAAATGCCGAGCCCCGCCACCTCGTCTCCAACTTTCCCCCGACAGTAGAAGAGATCCAAGATGCTGTCCTTCATGTCCTCTCGAGCACTGGCTTCAGCGTAACTGCAGATGCCTATGCCTGCTTTCGCTGGGGGCACCACTGGGTACGGGAGAAAGCAATTACCGAGGGGCAGTTTGTGAGAAACGGTTACCCTCCTTCCCATATGGAAAGGCTCCTCGCGTGGAACCACGCGCAAGGCTGCGATACTGTAGAGGGGTTGAATGAGATCGTCCGTAGCGGAAGGCTCAAGTCGCTAATCGATGCCGCTTTAGCAAACTATGAGTCTTCGCTAGATGAGGCAGCAGGTAAGGTGATCACACGGATTGAAGCTGGCGATGAAATCCAGATGATCTGGATCAGTGGACCCTCCTGTTCAGGAAAGACAACATCTACTGTCAAGCTGACGCAACGCTTGAAGAAGTATGGCCTGCGTTTCCTCATGCTCAATCTCGATGATTACTTCTGGCCGCTGATCGAGCATCCGACCGATTGGATCAACGACCGCAACTATGAGACCCCAGAGGCACTCGACATCCAGCTTCTGAATAGCCAGCTGCGGGCGCTTCTCGTCGGCGACACTGTAGAGAAACCCTCATACTCCTTTAAGATAGGTCGACGAATTGGTACAAAGCCGGTCCATCGCAAGCCCGATCAGATCCTCCTCCTTGACTGCCTGCATGGCTTCTATCCACCGATGACTGAGGGAATCGATCCCTCCTCGATCTTCCGCCTGTACATCGAGGCGATGAACCCGCTGTACGAAATCGAGGTTATGGAACCGCTTTATGACACGGCGTGGACGGGGCGTCACCTCACGCGGTTCGAGGACGTGCGGCTCCTGCGCCGGATGCTACGCGATACAAAACACCGCAACCATGCAGCGTTATCGACCCTTCTTCACTGGCACTACGTGCGCGCTGGGGAATTATTCAGTATCATCCCGCTCAAAGCACTGGCTGATCACGTGTTAAACGGCGGCATGCCGTTTGATCTTCCCGCATTGAAGCCATTCTTCTCCGGCAAGGGGAGCATATGGCCACAACAGGACAACCTCGAACAATACTCCTCTTTCCTCGATGCGCGCATTCGCTACCAACGCATCGAACGGCTACTCGAATCGGTTGAGGGACTGACCCTCTCCCAAGTTGATGATCTCAAACTGATTCCGGGTGATGCTATAATCCGCGAGTTCATTGGGAAAAGCACTATCAAAATCCCGCACAACGAATGAGTTGGTGTAACATTGCCTCCTATTGCGGTGAAGCGACCTTCCATTTACCCTAGGCGAGGAAGTGGAGAAAGGCGATGCCAGCGAACCTGACACCAGAATTCTTAAAAGCACGCAAGCGCTTGCGGTATGCCAACACTCCACAGGAGAAACTCGCCGCCCTGGAAGAGATGCTCACCACCATCCCCAAACACAAGGGGACAGACAAGATGCAGGCCGACATTAAGCGGCGCATCGCCAAATTGCGCGACACCCGCCTGCCCAAAAAACATGGAAAGAGCACA
>JAUWYG010000069.1 GCA_030615945.1 Candidatus Bipolaricaulota bacterium
CCGGGCTGGTGCCTACTTGCCGGGGATCATACTTAAGAGTAAAACTTTTTGACATGTATACCAGGCGTGTTTGGCTGAGGGTGTTCTTGCAAGGCCGCCCGGTCTCGATTGAGATAAGGGCCCTTCTAGTTCTGGGGCTCACGTTGATGATCCCGGCCGTGGCGCTGCGGGTCCCGGCGTTCGCCGATGATGCCACCCCGGCGGAGCTCCTCGCCAAGGCGAACGAGGCGTTTACCGAGAGGTTCTTAAAGGAGAGGATGGAGGAGGTCATCTCCTGTTATGAGGCGGTCTTGCCTCACCTTGACTTGCTCCTGGTCCAATCCCAGTCCTTCGCCCTCAATCGGCTCTCGCAGAGCTATTATGAGCTTACCACCTTTAGCGAGGGTAATACCCCCGAGGATAGGGATCTCTTTGAGAAGGGCAAGGCCTATGGCTTTCAAAGTCTTAAGCTAAATCCCGGCTTTGCTGAGTGGGAAGAGAAGGATTTAAAGGAGGCTGCAGGCTTTGTGATTGATCCCGCGGCCCTGCTGTGGGCGGCCAACAACTGGGGGGCGCTGTTCCGCTATAACCCTTTGGAGGGGATGATAAATGTCGGCAATGTGAAGGCGATGTATGAGAGGTGTATCGAGGTCGAAGAGGGCTACTGGGGTGGGAGCTCCCACAACGCCCTTGGAGCATTGCTGGTGACAACCCCTGACTTCCTCGGGGGTGACCTCGAACAGGGCAGAAAGCACCTGGAACGGGCGATTGAGCTTGACGAAACGTACCTTGAGAATCACGTAGTATATGCCCAGTACTGGGGTTTTGCCTACGGTCTCTTCGGAAACATAGATAGGATCAGGTATAGGGGGCTGATCGAGCGTGAGCTTAACTTCGTGCTTGCGGCCCCAATAGGAGATTGGCCCTTCTGGAACAGGGAGGCGAAGAAGGAGGCAGAGATCCTGCTTGCGACTATGCAGGAGTTTCTCCCTTAACCGCCGTTTAAAAGGAGGCAAGCAATGAACCGTAAATGGAGGATCGCGTTTGTGGCGTTGATCGCGCTGGTCGCTACCCTCCCATCCTGGAATCTCGCTGCCGCGGTTGAGAGCGACAACATCTTCCTCCATGGGGCGAAGCTTTCGCGGCCGGTGCTCAACATCGCTCATGCTGGCGCCTCATCCCTGGCGCCGCAGAATACTCTGGCTGCGGGGCGGAAGGCCCTCCAGGTGGGTGCGGACCTGTGGGAGATAGATGTCCGGCTCACCAAGGACGGGATCTTTATCCTGATGCACGATAAGGGCCTCAAGCGGACGACCAACGTCGAGGAGGTCTTCCCCGAGCGCTCCCCCTGGCTGGTCAAGGACTTTACTCTCGCTGAACTCAAGGAGCTCGACGCCGGCTCCTGGTTCGTCCAGACCGATCCCTTCAGGCAAATCAAAGAAGGCAATGTCTCGGTCGAGGACCAGCAATCCTACGTCGATGAGAAGATCCCTACCCTGCGGGAGGCGCTGCAGTTTACCTGGGAGAACGACTGGCGGATGGGTATCGAGGT
This sequence comes from Candidatus Bipolaricaulota bacterium, assembly GCA_030615945.1. GTDB lineage: Bacteria > Bipolaricaulota > Bipolaricaulia > UBA7950 > UBA9294 > UBA9294. The sequence goes on from JAUWYG010000069.1 coordinate 1,532, forward strand.
TAAGTCCATGGATTACCTCCCCAAGGAGGAGATCGCAGGAAAGCTCGTCTCGCTGATCAAGAAGACAAAGATGGAGAACCGGGTGGTGGTCTCCTCATTCGGCCATGACCTTCTCAGGGAGGTCAGGAGGCTCGACCCTAACATTCCGATCGCCGCTTTAGTCATCTTCGCTCCCTGGAACCCCGCGCGATACCTGGAGGATTTAGAAGCGGACGTCTACGCTCCCAGCCCGGTTGGCTTTACCGCGAGCCTTGCTATAAAGCTTGGGGGATTGGGATACGGTGTATGCATCTGGACATACAATGGGGCGAGGCAGTTGAGACGCTTTGCCGTCATGGAAGGGGTGAGCGGGATCGTCACCGATTTCCCTCAGCGTCTGGAGCCAATCCTGGACGAGCTATTCGGCCCCGATGAGGATTGAGGTGAGTTGCCAAATGAGAACAAGGAATCTCACTAGAAGGTGTTTTTCGAGGACTCATGGGGGTGTGATGCTCACTTTCATCCTCCTCTTCGCCCTTGTTGTTGGGAATCTCCCCGCTGCAGCCAAGAGAGAGTCAGGCTCACAAAAAGCGATCACGGTCGAGGGGTTCGATTCGGGGACGAGGGTCGTGCGGGAGGTAGCCGAGGCGTTGACCGGTCGAGGGAAAAGCATCCTTGAGTGCTACCCTCCTGGAAGCAGGCTCTTCCTGGGGCTGCTTAGCCTCCTTTCGGAAAACTTGAGGATCGCGGGAATCGAATGGGGAATGTCCGTCTCGGTAGGACAAAAACCAGAGGAACTGGAAGGCTTTGATGTCAACTCTCTGTCGGAATGGTGCACCTCTCAGTATCCCAACGCCGACCACGGATACCAGGCCATCATAGTTGGCTCCCCCAACGGGGGGATCGCTCATCTGGCCGCCTTGCTCCGTGCCCCGTTCCTCACCACCTCGTTTGGTCTCACCTTCAGGCATCCTCCGATAAAGCCGGATGAGCTTGAAGCCTACTATGAGTCAGGTAAGGAGTTGGCTGCGACTATCCTCAGCAACAACGCAGGTGAGAGAATCGAGGTCATCAACCATTACGACCCTCTCCACGATCGATCCCTGGTCCACTACGTTAATTTTTTAAGGATCAAGCTTCTGGAGCTGCCCCGGGCCTATCAGGAGTTCATCCTGGGAAACCTCGCTCCTCAGGGGAAGATCATCCTTATCAACTGTTGCTATCGATGGCCACAGTATGTGGTGGCGGAACGGTCCTTTCTCCAGGTGGGAGGGTTGGGCGGGATAAGCCCGCAGGAGTACCTTGCGCGCTGGCCGCTTAATCTTCCCTTAGAGGAAAGGAGGGAGTCTGAATGGGGCTGCCCGGGGGAGTTCGCTACAGCGGTCAAGGATTTCGTCGAGGACCACGGGATCGAGGTTATAGAGATCGGTTTTGGCCATCCACAGGAATACGGACTCCTTGCCTACCGCGCTTACCTTGCGTGTGAGGACGTGAGGGGGGAGGAGATCCTCTTTGACTGCTTTAACCATCAGAACCCGCACACCAATATCCAGACCGGCATTCCTGGTCTCTGGCTCCCTTTCAATACTGAAGATTGCCTGGCCTTCGCACGAGGATTCCTTGAGGGGAAGAAGTTTGAAAGGATCTATTTAACGTTGCTCCCCTCTTTTGCTCGCAGCCCGGATACCGCAACCCTGGAATCCTGGAGAGAGCTCCTCTCCCACCATGGGAAGCTCGAGCTTTTGGGCATCAATCCTCGAACCTTCCCCGCCGATACCTTAGCTCCTTTCCGCTTTGCGGGGCAGATGAGAGGTCTTCGTCAGAGGTATCGGCTTTCCAGGCCTCTTGAGCTCGCGCTCTCATCCCTTGAAGAGCTTCTATGACAGTGAAGATTTTAGGTGGGATCATGGTTAGGATGGCCCATGCGACTTGTTCATCGGGTAGCGCAGTTCCGGGTATAATCACTGAGAGGAGAGTCTGTCTGAGATCTTGATTTAAGGGGTGGTCAAGCCAGTCTCACCGACTGGCCAATTACCAATACGGTTTGATTCACCTTTTGTTGAATTCGTGAACAACCAGACTATTCTATAGATCCTGACCGTAGATACCAAAGAAAGCTGAGCAAACACCGACAAGAGAGCTTCAACGCCTACAGGCCGTCGTGCACTGTGCGAGCGATGACTTCCTCTTGCAGGGATGGATCGAGATTGCAGAAGTAGTCACTGTACCCGGCGACGCGGACGATAAGGTTACGATGCTGTTCGGGGTTTTTCTGTGCAGCACGCAGGGTTTTAACGTCGACCACGTTAAACTGGATGTGGTGGCCGTCGTAGCGGAAGTAGGTGCGGATAAGCTGAGCCAGCTTTGTGATCCCTTCTTCGCTTGCCAGCACCTGCGGCAGGAACTTCTGGTTTAATAGAGTGCCTCCGGTCCGCACGTGGTCGATCTTCCCCACCGACTTGATAACGGCTGTCGGGCCATGGGTATCTGCGCCTTGGCTGGGCGAGATGCCATCAGAGAGCGGCTTCCCAGCGTATCTCCCATTGGGCGTTGCCCCAACGACCTGCCCAAAATAGATGTGGACCGTTGTTGGCAACAGATTTACCCTGTAGGTGCCCCCCTTTGTGTTAGGCCTTCCGTCGAGAACTTCAAAATAGGCGTTGAACAGTGCTTTGGCTATATCATCAGCGCTATCATCGTCGTTTCCGAACGCCGGCGAGTCGTGAAGCAAAACCCATCGCAACGGCTCATGATCCTTGAAGTTGTTATCAAGTGCGTCCAACAGCGCGGTCATGGAGATGGTCCCCTTATCGAAGACATGGGTATTGATGGCTGCTAGCGAATCGGTCGTTGTTCCCAGTCCGACGCCCTGAATGTAGGTGGTGGGATAGCGCGGCCCGCCGCCGTTGTAGTCCTCACCTTTTAAAATACAGTCATCGATAAGGAGTGAAAGGAACGGCGCGGGCATGTGAGTTGTGAACAGGCGCTCGATGATGTTATTGCCGTTTATCTTCAGGTCGACAAAGTATCGGAGCTGTTCCTTGTAGGCACAGAAGAGGTCTTCAAAGCGGGTGAAACCGCGCGGGTCGCCCGTCTCCGGGCCGATCCGTTCGCCAGTTCGGGGGTCAACGCCGTTATTAAGCGCGAGCTCCAATATCTTCGGCCAGTTGACATATCCGGTGAGGATACAGCTCTCCTTGCCGAAGGCGCTGACGGTGACACAGCCACTCGGTCCGCCGTTTCTTGCATCCTCCAATGACTTTCCCGCGCGGAGGAACTCTTTAATAATTGCGTCCGTGTTGAAGATGGAGGGCTGCCCAAATCCTGCCTTTACTACCTTGAGGGCCCGCTTGAGGAAACGATCGGGATTTTTCTTGCTGAGTTGGATGCACGAACCGGAGAAGGGCAGGCGCATTTCCTCGACTACATCGAGGATGAGGTGGGAGAGGTCGTTGACCGCGTCCTCCCCCTCAGGGGTTACCCCGCCGACGTTTGTTAGGACAAAGTCGTTGTAGGTCGCGCTTTGCTCTTCAGTAATACCCACCTTCGGCGGCGCAGGCTGGTTGCTGAACTTGATCCAGAAACATTCCAAGAGTTCCTTTGCCCTCTCTGGGGTGAGCCTCCCTTCGTCTAAATCGTCCTTGTAGAAGGGATAGAGGTGTTGATCGAGCCGGCCGGGGTTAAACGAGTCCCATTCATTCAACTCGGTGATGACCCCCAGGTGGACAAACCAGTACATCTGGAGTGCCTCCCAGAAGTTGCGGGGGGCATGAGTCGGCACCCACGAACAGATCTCAGCTATCTGTTTCAGCTCGGCTTGGCGGTCCGGATCGGTCTCCGATGAGGCCAACTCCCTTGCGACCTCAGCGTGTCGTTCGGCAAAGCGGATAATGGCGTCACAACAGATCTCCATCGCCTGCAGTTCCTGGTCCTTCTCCTCTGCCTTTGGATCGTCAACCCTGTTGAGCTGATCCCGCTCATTCCTCACTTTCCCCTTGAAGTAAAGAAATCCTTCGTGATAGATCTTGCCGTCCAATACAGCGTGTCCCGGCGCTCGCTGCTCCATGAACTCCGTGAAAACGCCCGCTTGGAAGGCTTTTGTCCACTCCGAAGACATGGAGCCAAAGACCAGCTCCCGCATACTGCATCCGCTCCAGAAGGGGATGATCTTCTCCGCGTAGGTTCTCCTTACCTCGTCGCTCACGTGAAACGGCGTCTTCCCGCGAGAGTTAAGGATCTTAAGGTCCTCTAGGCTGTGACAGCATAACTCGGGATAGGTGGGAGTTGCCTTTGGTTCGGGTCCCCGTTCCCCTACGATCAGTTCACCGGGATTGATGCAGATGGTTTTGTTCTCCAAGAGGTACTGAAAGGCTCGGGCGCGGCGCACCGGTGTGGGCATCCCTTGTGTATCTTCGCGTTGATAAAACTCTGTTAAAAGCACTGCCCGTTCAAGTGATACGTACGGTTCGATCGACACGCTTTGTTCCCTCAGCCGCTTGACTCGTTCATTCACGTGTTAACCTCCAACCCTCACAACTTGACGAAGTTCGTGTCTTAGTATAGCTGCAACCTCCTCAGCGTCCTTTACCGATGATGACTCAAGATCTCTGAGAGGATACTTCCGGCCCAGTCGTTCGTATTTCTGGATCCCCGCCCCATGGTAAGGCAGGACTTGCACCGCCTCCACCGAAGAGAGAGTTGATATGAACTGTCCCAAGCGACTGATGTTTTGTACGTCGTCGGTGATGCCTGGCACGAGGGGAAAGCGAATCCAGATGTGTTTTTCAAGTTGGTCAAGACGCTCTAGGTTGGCAAGGATAAGCTCGTTTGAAACCCCGGTGTAGAGCCTGTGCCTCTTTTCATCCATGAGTTTAAGGTCATAAAGGATGAGATCGACATGCTCCGCCACGGAGAGGAAAATCTTTTCTTCTGCATAGCCACTGGTGTCAAGCGCCGTGTGGATATCGTGCCTTTTGCATTGGTGAAGAATCTCGCGACAGAAATCGGGCTGATCGAGTGGTTCACCGCCCGACAGGGTTACACCGCCACCTGACTCATCGTAAAACAGAACGTCCTTCTCGACTTGGTTTAAGACCTCTTTTACCGTGGTGGTATGCCCGACAATCTCCCGGGCATGGGCTGGACAGACGGTAACGCATTGTCCACAAGCACTGCAGCGCTCGCGATCGGTGATGATCCGATCGCCCGACTCCTCTATTGCCTGTTCAGGACATACTTTAAGGCAAGCGCCGCAGTGGACGCATCGGTCTTCCCAGAAAAGGAGTTCGGGCGCCCCGTCTTGGCTCTCAGGGTTGTGGCACCACGGACAGGAGAGGGAACATCCCTTGAGAAACACGGTCGTACGTATCCCTGGGCCATCATGGATGGCGTAACGTTTGATGTCAAAAATCCTCCCTGTTACCGCCATAACGGAGTCCTTTATTGCTTCAATGGTTTCCTATCTGCCAGGAAACTCTACACAATTTGTTTCTCACTTTCTACGCGTTAGTCGTATTCCTTGGCCAACCGTCAGCCTTATCCTACTTTTCCTAAAGGTAGCGATCAGTTGAGAAACCTCGGTAGGAGCCGGTTGTGTGTGTTTTATTCTACTACCAAGCAAAGCGGGCACTCGATTTGGTTAGCACAATCGTACTGTAGGCAGAACCTTGCGCGGCGATTCTCGCCTAATTTAAGAGCTTAAATTGTCACAGCGATCCGGATCTCGGAGACCCTCGGCGACTACCCCTCTCGGAACGAGTATAATCTTTTCAAGGAGGGGAAGGATGCCTGAATTGCCCGATCTTGAGGCCCTGAAGGAGGTCCTGGAGCGGCGGATCGTCGACCGCGAGATTACTTCGGTCCGCGCTCTACGTCCAGGTATTCTAAAGACGGTCACCCCGCCGCTTACAAGTCTTGTAGGCTGACTTGTTGCGGGTGGTGGTGCGGGACGAGGTGCTGCGGCTGGCTTCCTAGCTGGGATATTGGGAGGAATAACCATAGGAATAGTTGTCACGTTTTTAGGAGTAGCGTTCCTT
>JAUWYG010000100.1 GCA_030615945.1 Candidatus Bipolaricaulota bacterium
GATCTCAACCCAGTCATTGGCGGTAGGGATGAAAGTGGGCTTTCCTACCTGTTCTACACTGATTTGATGCGGGAAGAAGTTGAAGGAATCAACAACCTGTTTGACGTTCGGATTGATGTACAGCGCGTTGCTCCCCACATATAGGAGGAGGATTTGACGCAGCTTCTCGTTTCTTGTGATCTCACTGTCAAAGGCGCGCTCGTTGACGTAGACCATAAACAGGCGAAGCTCCTTCCCGCCCACATCTATGGTCAACGTCGCGAAGAGATCAGGGTCAAGGCCGGTCTGAGAAGCAATCTGCTCATGGGACTGGGCTAAAACGCTAATGCCCACGAGCAAAAAAAATAGAGAGGAAATAATCAATATCCTCCCTCTTACGCTCACTTGTATCACTAACGGTTCCCTTCGCTTTCGATGATGACTACAATAAATGCCTGCTAGCAACGAACTAGCAGCCGCCGCACCACCAGCCAGCAAACGCAAAGATCCAAAACGCCCAGAAGAAAGACAGTAACAGCCAAGCCGCTTGAGTTCCAGTCCATAGACACATAGTTACTTCACCTCCTTACAACATCTACCATACCACAAACTAGCAACGAAGGCAAGTTGGATTTTGTGTACGACCTCAGAGAGAGAGGAGAGGCTCTTTATCTCACTTAGCGATAGGGCTTTTATAAGTGCTCATTCCAGTTGTTTGGAAGGATCGCCTTCAAACGGACGGTAAGTTGGGATCAGCGTCTGCAAGGTGGAGATAATCATCTTCCTTCCCCCATCTATTGTGGCTTGGTGTAAGTGCTTTAGGGCAAGCTCTACTTGTCCTTGCGCCGATGTCGTTTTTATCCTTGCTACGAATACCCGTTGATGTGACGTAGCATCGGTGCCTTCTTCTGCGGTGAGCAATTCTTCGTAGAGTTTCTCCCCTGGCCGGGTGCCTGTGAATACGATGGGAATGTCTCGATCCGGTTCAAGTCCCTGAAATCGGATTAACTCCTTGGCCAGTTCCAGGATCTTCACCGGTTGTCCCATATCCAGCACAAATACCTCTCCTCCCTGTCCCATAGCAGCCGCTTGGAGGACCAAGAGAACCGCTTCCGCCGTATCATGAAGTAGCGCCGCATCTGTGGATGCGTCACGGTTACCGGACCTCCGCGGCGAATCTGCTCCATAAATAGAGGAAGCACACTCCCGCGACTACCTAAGACATTCCCGAACCGTACCGCGATGCAGCGCGTGGTGGTGCCTTTCCCTTTGTCAATGGCGATCATCTCTCCTGCTCGCTTGGTCGCCCCGTAGATCGACGTGGGGTTCACGGCCTTGTCCGTGGAGATCAAAACGAAACTCTCTGTTTCAGCCCGGCAGGCTTCTTCGATGGTGATCTGGGTCCCGAACACGTTGGTCTTCACGGCTTCTTCGGGGAACGCCTCCATAATGGGCACATGCTTGTAGGCCGCGGCATGGAAGACCACCTGCAGACGGTACCGTTGGAAGATAGCGGCGATCCGGCCGAGCGCAGCAGCAACAGGGGTGTGCACGTGGACGGTATCGAATCGCTCCCTTCGCATCAGTCGGTAGAGTCTAAAGAGGGACTTGAGATTTGAGAACGGCACAACCCGTCGGGCGATCGGTATTGCATGAACAGTGTGGCCTTTGCTGTGGAGGTATTCAAGATGGCGCCCGGAAGAACAGGCGATATGCACCTCGTAGCCTTCTTCCCGCAAAAGATCTATCAACGGTAGAAGAAGGAATCTTATCGTAACATCGACCGCCGCGAGCTGGAGGACTTTTATCCCGGTTTTAGGGCACCTTGCCATAGAGGACCTTGCCACTCCTGAGAACTTCTAGGATGAAAGGATTGCCTTCCTCCTTCATCTTTCTAAACTCGGCGGGGGTATACCCCACAGGCTCTAGAGGCAGTCCTGGATCATCGTTTAATTCCATTAAGGTCTTGATCCTATCGAGAAATCCTTCCCTAAAGTCGGCGATCACGGCGAAGTCCACATCAGATCCTTCGTTGATATCCTCTTTTGCAAAGGAACCGAAGAGGATCAAGGCCATTGGATCTAGCTTCTCGATCACTTTCTTCTTATATTCCTCTATCCTCTTAAATACTTCCTCGCTTCTTTCAATATCGACTCTGCGTAGTTTGAGCATTTCTCTGCCATCTCCTTCGTGTAATACTCATAGGGAGCTCCTGCGGGGTAAAAGTTGGGATATCTTGAGCCGATGTAGTGCCTGTCCAGCTCCTTGCCATAGTCGATTAATTCTTCGAACTGTCGCGCTGATTTCGCGGCCTCCCTGAGCAGCTCAACTACGGAGTGAGTCACGAGTGCCCTGAATCCTTTAGAGTATAAAAAGCCTTTTATAGCTTTCTCCGCAGATTGCTGGAAGAAGAAGGCTGATGCATAATAATTTCCATCATCGAGGCAGTCCTTAGCCGTCTTTAAGTCTGCCTCCGCTTGAGCAATCCACCTTAGCCCTTCCTTGAGGTTTTTCACCAGTCTCCCCCCCTATCCCAGCTTTAGTTTATACCACTCCACGGTACGTTCAAAGCCCTCGCGGGTGTCCACCTTAGCTTCATAGCCCAAAAGCTCCCTCGCTTTTAAGACGTCCGCTTGTGAGTGGAGAACGTCTCCGGGCCGAGGTGCAGCGTAACGCGGTTCAAGCTTAGGATCTGCACCCACAATCTCTGCCAACAACCGTGCTAACTCATTGATTGAGAGCCGATCTCCACAAGCGATGTTGAACACACCGCCGGAAACACCGTCAGCCTTTACTGCAAGGAAGTTAGCTTCGGTCACATTCTCAACGTAGGTGAAGTTCACGGGATTGCTCCCCATCCCCGAAGATTGTCACTTCCTTCCCGTCGAGTAAGGATGCAATGAACTTAGCCACCACCCCGGAGTACTGCGAGCTTGGATCTTGCCGCGGGCCAAAGACATTGAAGTAGCGAAGGCAGACTGTTTCTAACCCGTAAACGTAGTGAAAGGCCTGACAGTAGAGCTCTCCAGCGAGTTTGCTCACTGCATACGGCGAGCGTGGTGCAGGCGTCATCTCCTCATGTTTCGGAAGCTCCGGACTATCCCCGTAGATCGAGGAGGATGATGCGTACACTACACGCTTTACCCCAGCCTCCCGCACCGCTTCCTCCGCTGGTATGCCCCGCTCTCCCTTCTGGACACGTTTAAGGGAGTGCTTGAGCCTTTCCTGGATCCCTTCTCGCAGCTTTAGCCCTTGATCGGGGTCGCCGAGTAAATCTAGCATCACCTTCTCCACTGCCTCCTGAATCAACGCTTTGAGCTCTACGCTTGAAAGATCCTTCACCTTCATTGTATCTTCCTGCCAGCCCACTTCTTTAGGAAGCACAGTTTAGCTCTATTATCCTATAACTACAAGACCAGGGCAATGAAAGAAAGGCCGAGGGCTATCCCGAAGGCTATCGTACCTTACCGATCAATCTCTCATACAGCACCAACAGCCTCTCGCTCTCCTTTTCCCAAGTGTACTGTTCTAGCACCGCCTGCCGCTCGCTTTCAGTCCCAGGCGCAACGCCAAATCTCATCCGCGGTATATCGCGCAGTAAAGAACCCCGCAGCAAGCTAAAGGGGCATTAAAAGGCAAAAACCTAAAGGGCTAAGCTAAAGGGCTAAGCGGAGTTGGTCCTTATGTTGCAGTTTGATGTAGCACTGTGTCGTGCCAGAGATAACGTCGCACACAAGGTGCTTGGGGGGTGTAGTATCTGCGATCAGTTACTACACCCCCCAAGCTACAGAAGGTCTCGCTCTTGTCGTAGCGTCGGAGTTTATCTCCGACGTTGAGAGGTTTGTTCCTGACAGAGTTCATGTAGCTCGTACGAACAACAACCAGGTTCGCCTTCGGCGAATCTCCGCTTTCCTCCCCCAGCAAGCTTTAGGGTATCCAGCGGAGGCTCTTTATGATGGTCCACATATACAACCACCTTCTCTCCCTTGATATCCCAGGCCAATGACTTCACTGAGCACCTCCTTACCAAACGCCAAAAGCTCCTTTGTGTTGACCGGTTTTCCGCTTAAGGAATCTCATCGAGGACGATAAGCCCCAACCGTTTGAAATCTTCATCGAATGTCAAGCAGGGGATGAAGTTCAAGCGCTCAGTAATGACAATGTAGGAAATGGCATCACATAAAGAGATCTCCTTATCCCGGCTGAGTTTGAGGAAAGCGTGGAGCGCCTTCGCCCGGGCCTCTACGTCAAGGTAAAAGATGTTGAGCTGTGGCAGTACTTGATCGATGAAAGTTCTCGCCCCGCGATAGCTGTAGCGGTAGTGCAGGAGTGTCACCGTTTCAACGATAACCTCCCAAGTAGTGATCAGGGGGATTTGCCTCTCCTGAATGAATTGAGCGAGTCTGCGAGCAGCCGGATGGTCTCTATCATGTTTGTCCAGTACGGCGTAGAAGAAAGAAGTATCACTAAAAAGGCGTTTAATCCCCTCCATTAACACTCCTTACGGTAAAGGTAGCGATCGTGCTCTCTAGCCACCGAACTCCTCTTTTGGACAGGGACCTCTGGTTGCCCCATAGCTTCCATAGCTTCCAGGAGAGCTTTGCCGGGCTTAACCCGGAACTGCGCGGCCTCTGGAGCACGCAGTTCGCCCAATACCATGGCGTTTACGGTGATCTCAAAGATGGTATCGGGGTTCTCTTGAAGCTGCTTGAGCAGGCGTGACAGCCGCGTCCGAGCTTCACTGACCTGGATCCTTTGGCGCATCTTCTCACCTCCTATGTGTACAAAGTAGTCTATTTTGTACGTAATGTCAAGCTCGTGCCCTTAGGGAGGGACCAGATCTCGGTCTAAAAGTCACTGGGCTCTGTTAAGCAACTCCTCGTA
>JAUWYG010000178.1 GCA_030615945.1 Candidatus Bipolaricaulota bacterium
GTCTTGGCCACGTCGGTGAAGTTGGCGATCCCGCCGCCGATGAGGAGGTACTTCGGCCGGCCTTGCGGATCCGGCTCGCGCGTCATCAGGTCAAGGAGAGTCTTGGTGTACTCGTATGTAAGCTCGGTCGTCGGATTCCCACTGTACTCACCGTAATTGGCAAGCTCATTCCCGTAGCCGAGGTCAACGACCGTGTCCGCGTAGATGACGCTTGCACCACCGCCGGCGACCAGGGTCCAGACGCGCCCCTTCGGATTAAGCAATGTGAGCTTTAGCGATGCACCAATCTTCTCGTCCAAGGAGGCGATGTAGGCCTCTTCCACGCTAGTGGTGCTGCCAAATGCCTTAGGAAACTCGATCTTCCCCCACTTTTCCGCGCACTGAAAGGCGGCCGTGTCGTCCAGCTTGGCAACCGTATCCAGCGGAACGACTGCACCGTTAGAGAAGGCGAGGGGGTTGAACTCCAGATAGGCAAAGTAGTAGTCGCAGTAGATGGTGTACAACACCTTGATGAACTGGGCAATGGCTTCCTTGTTGGCGATGTCAGGAAGGTGTGACAGAACGTCGATGCCCGCAGGGTCAGCCGTGACCGGTATCTCGATCGTGATGACTGAGTCCCAGACCTCTTCGATGTCCACCCCACCATGAACAGAGAAGTGGATGACATCCACATCGCGCTTGGAGGTAAAAGCAAGGTAGTACTCCTCCTCGTGGGGAACGAACGGCTCGACCAAAAAGTGGGTCAGAGTGCCGGTGGACTCTCCCGTCGTTTGCTCTATCGTGACCTGCTTGTTCATCCGTTCATCGATCCATCCCTTCGCTGTATCGAAGTCTGCGTTAACGAGAAGCAGGTTATTCTTTCCCCGCTTTCCGAAGAGTTGATCAGGTTTCACAACCAGCTTTTCTTGTTTTAACCACGGTTCCTCCTCCGCTAAGGCCGCAAGGCCGGTCTCTGGCGAAACGAGAAGCAATCTGCCATCGAAGCGAAGCTTGCCGTCCGAGTACTGGGGAACCGCCTTTGCAAGAAGACGCTTCGCATCATATTCGCGTATCCCTTTCTGTGCCATCAGTGCCTCACCCTCTTTTAAAGGTTGTTAGTGATTTCCTCACCGAATGCGGAGCAGGAGAGGAGCGTCGCTCCCGCCATCTGCCGTTCCAAGTCGTAGGTCACTCGCTTGGACTCGATCGCACGTTTGATCCCCGCGAGGATCAGCTCCGCAGCCTCGTTCCACCCCATGTATTTGAGCATCTCAACAGCGGAGAGGATGATGCTCCCTGGGTTAACCTTGTTTTTCCCGGCATGCTTAGGGGCCGTCCCATGGGTCGCCTCAAAGACGGCGCAGCCCGTCTTGTAATTGATGTTCGCACCTGGGGCGACTCCCAGCCCGCCCACCTGTGCCGCGGCTGCATCCGACATGTAATCACCGTTTAGGTTCATGGTTGCCACCACATCGTACTCTCTTGGTCGCAGGAGCATCTGCTGGAAGAACTGGTCAGCGATCCTATCCTTGAGGACGATCCTGTCCGACGGCACATTAGAAGAGTAGGTCTCATTTAGCTCCTCTTCGGTGATCACCTGCGGATACTCTTTGCCAACCTCGTACCCCCAGTCGCGGAATGCCCCCTCGGT
>JAUWYG010000020.1 GCA_030615945.1 Candidatus Bipolaricaulota bacterium
AACCGGTAGAAGTGATGAAGAGCCTCCGCATCTCCTTCCAACGGATCGGCCCCTTCCAGGCCGATCAGCGCCGCGATTGGCCCACCCCCGCAGGCTGCACGAAGGTCGGAGGCAGTATGGACAACCTCCATCTTCCCCTCACTTTTTGCGGCCATCTCGCCGATCGTGCGGATCATCCCCCCCGCCGTCTCGCGTTCCTTTCCTGGGTAGCGCTCACTCAATACGAAACAGGCGAAGACCTGCGCACAAGACCCAGCAGTGAGCATCCCAGTAAGGTTGACGTGCCCCGCTCCCTCGCCGGTCTGAAAGTCGAGCGAGTGGTCCATCACCTTCTTTACCGTATCGCAGTGTGTGTCGAAGAACTTCATGGGTCCTGTTATCCGTGCTGAGAGAGGTGGGCGACCGCCTCGATCTCGATCGGTGCCCCCTTAGGGAGGGCCGCTACTTGCACACAGGAACGGGCCGGAGGGACACCTGGAAAGAACCCCTCATAGGCCGCATTCACTGCGGTGAAGTCGGCCATGTCAGTGAGGAAGATGGTGACCTTAATAACGTCATCCATCTGTACACTCGCTGCCTTAAGTACCGCCCGAACGTTTTCTAGGGACTGGCGCGTAGCGGCGGCAATGTCTTCCCTGATCAACTCACCGGTGGGCTTAGCTGGTAGTTGTCCAGAGGTGAATACGAAGTTCCCCGCACAGATCCCCTGCGAGTACGGTCCTACCGCCGGAGGGGCTTTATCAGTTCTAATCGCCTCTTTCACTTTTTTTATCCTCCTTTATCTGGCTAAGTCAAACGAAGCTTCTCTCCGCCTTCCTTGAACGCCTCAATAGCCTTGTCCAACTGATCCTTAGTGTGCTTTGCCGATAACTGCACCCTTATCCTAGCCTTACCACGCGCTACCATGGGAAAGACGATTGGCAAGACATAGATCCCTTTCTCCCACACAAAATCGGTCAGTTCCTTCGCTACCTTACTCTCTCCACACATAATCGGGACGATCGGTGTCTCGCTATTGCCGGTGTCGAATCCGAGGTCCTGGATCGCCTTGATGAAGTAGTTTCGGTTCTCCCACAGCTTCTCCAACCATTGAGGTTCGCAGTCGAGCACATCGATCGCTGCAATGCAGGCTGCAGCCACTCCAGGGGGGACAGCACCACTCAGAAGCCAGCTTCTGGATTTATTCAACGCAAAATTTCGCAGGTCCTCACTCCCTGTAATATGCCCTCCTACCACTCCGAAGGCCTTGGAGAAAGTCCCCATCTCTACATGTACCTTGTTGTGATCCAAGCCAAAATGACTGACGATTCCGCGCCCTTTTTCTCCCAGAATACCCTCTCCGTGTGCGTCGTCCACATACACCCCGGCCCCGTGCTCAAAAGCGATCTTCGCAATCTCGGAAAGCGGAGCGAGGTCTCCATCCATACTGAATACACCGTCGGTGATGATCCAGATATGATTGTAGGGAGGATCATGCCTCTCCGCCTCATCCATCACCCGTGTAAGATCCTCCATGTCTTTGTGCTTGTAGATCTTCCGGTCTGCATGAGAGATTCGAATCCCATCGATAATAGAACCATGGTTTAGTTCATCGGAGACAAAGAGATCACCACGGCCAGCCAGTTGCGGGATGAGGCCTTCATTGGCCATAAACCCAGTTTGGTAAGTCAGGGAAGCTGGTGCACCTTTGAAGCGAGCAAGGCGACGGTCCAATTCCTCGTGGAGAGCCATATCCCCTGCAATGGACCGATCACTCCCAGCGCCCGCTCCATATTCCTTAGTCGCCTCTATCATGGCATTAACAACCTTGGGGTGAGTTGACAGATTGAGATAATTGTTGGCGGCAAGCATCACCACCTCTCTACCATCGATGGTACAGCTGGGACCACTGCTACTCTGAAGTTCCTTTGGTTCCCAGGTTAAACTCTCACGCACCAAACGCTGATACTCCTCACCTAGATACTTCGTCGGATGTCTTTTAGGGTTCACACGAATCGCCTCTTTCATCTATGATAATAATTTCTCCTGGCTGGCCAGCACGCAGCGACAAGCAATAGCCCCGATAAATGGAGATAATCCATATTATGGCAAAGTGCCTCCTATTCCAACCCGTCCTCCCATGGCGTTCCTTTGTCCGCCATTAGACCCTCCCGTACAATCTGTTAACAATGGAGAAAGGGGGTACTAGTTGGCACGAAAGACACCAAGGATTCTGGTAACAGGAGCTGTCGGCCAGATTGGCTCTGAACTGACAATGGCATTACGGAAGCGGTATGGGAACAACAACATCGTCGCCGCTGGGCACCGAAAAGATCCCAGCCTTGCGTTGCGTGACTCCGGTCCCTTCGATCGGATCGATGTGACCGACAGGGAGCAAATCGAACAGGTTGTAACGCGCCACAAGATCAACACGATCTATCACATGGCAGCGATCCTCTCTGCCGTGGGAGAAGAAAAACCACAGCTTGCCTGGAACGTGAACATGGGTGGCCTGTACAATGTTCTCGAAGTAGCAAGGGAGTACAAGATAACACGGGTTTTTTTGCCCAGCTCGATCGCCGTTTTCGGCCCGGAGACACCACGGGATTGCGCTCCGCAAGAGACAGTCCTCCACCCGACGACAATCTACGGGGTGAGCAAGGTGGCGGGTGAACTCCTCGGAGACTACTACTGTCACCGTTTCGGCTTGGACGTACGCGGTCTACGCTACCCCGGTATCATCTCCAGTGAGACCCCACCTGGAGGAGGAACCACTGACTACGCAGTGGAGATCTTCTACGAAGCGATCAAGCATAGGCGATACACTTGCTTTGTGCGAGAAGACACAGTCCTACCGATGATGTATATGCCCGATTGCATCAAGGCGACCATCGACCTAATGGAGAGCGACCTTTATTGCCTCAAGCACCACTGTAACTTCAACGTCGCAGGGATGAGTTTCTCCGCTGGGGAACTAGCTGCCGAAATTAAAAAACACCTCCCGGAGTTTATCTGTGATTACCGCCCTGACTTCCGGCAGGAGATTGCCGATTCGTGGCCAAAGTCCCTCGACGATCGCCCCGCCCGAGAGGAATGGGGGTGGAAACCATCTTACGATTTGGCCTCAATGGCCACGGATATGCTAAAGTGTTTACACGCCCGCTACGAGAAAGGAACCCTCCCCTAAATGGGAAAACTCACCTTTCAAGGTAAGATCCTCCTGTGAGCGCTCAAACAAGCATCAATCGTGCCTGTTCAGCACCGTCTCCTCGGCGCGGGCCGAGCTTCACCACTCGCGTGTATCCACCAGGGCGGTCCTTGTATCGTGGTCCTATCTCACTAAACAGCTTGTCAACAACTGCCTTGTCCTGCAGTCGGGCAAAGACGATCCGTCGCGCATGCTGGTCCCCCCGACGTGCCAACGAGATAACCCTTTCAGTATACCGTTGACCGGCCTTGGCCCGCTTAAGCGTCGTATCGACCTTACTGTTAAGGATCAACCCCTTGGTAACGTTCGCCAGGACGCTTTCTCGGTGGCTCTTCGTCATGCCGAGCTTATCGATGTCCCGCCGATGCCTCATCTTAAACCTCCTGTTCACCCTTGAGCTCGTAACCGAGTTCCCTCAACCGATCCTCCACCTTGCTCAAGGTCTTTGCGCCAAACCCATGAATATCAAGCAGTTCCTCACGCGGCCGGGCGAGGAGCTCTCCCAACGTAGTGATCTCCGCCTCCAGAAGGAGGTTGCAAGCACGCTGATCGATCTGCAACTCGCTCAACGAAACTGCTAAAGCGCTTTCCTCCTCCTCTTCCCCCTCTTCCACAGCAAACCCGAACGGGTGCTGGGCGAAGTCGCTGAACAGGTCGAGATGCCGCTGCAGGATCCGCACTGACTCGGAGAGTGCCTCCTCAGGCTTGATCCCCCCGTTAGTGGTCAAATCGAGAATCAACCGCTCATACCCCGTCTTTCCCCTGACGCGGGTTCCTTCAACCACGAAGTTCACCTGCCTCACTGGGGAAAAATCTGAGTCGATTGGGATAACCGCCAAGGGTGAGTCCTCGAGCTTATTCTCCTCCGCTGGGCGGTAGCCGAATCCCGCTTCCACTTCCATCTCCACCTCCAGGAAACCCTTCTTGTTCAGGGTAGCGATGTGCAAGTCGGGATTGATCACTTCTATTCCAGAAGGAAGAGAGATGTCGGTAGCGGTCAACTCACACGGCCCCCTCCCCTCGAGGGCGAGCCGCTTCAGCTCATCTCCATGAAGGCGCAACGCAAGGTCCTTGATATTAAGAATAATCTCAAGGACATCCTCCTTGATCCCCTCGATCGTGTCGTACTCATGGTGCTTACCAGCGAAGTTCACCCGCACCACCGCAGCACCCGGTATCGAGGCTAGGAGAACCCGACGCAGGCTGTTGCCAAGGGTAGCGGCAAACCCACGTTCGAGCGGTTCGATAACGATCTTGCCATAAGTGGGGGTCAACTCTTCAGTCTTGATCCCCTGAGGGAAGACCAGTTCATCCATACCTGCCTCCTAGCGGGAGTAGAACTCAACGATCAGGTTCACGGCGATACTATGCCCGATCTCTTCCACGTTAGGAGGGGCAATTACCTGGCACTTCATCGCTTCCAGGTTCTTCTCCAGCCAACGCGGAATCTCGCGGTCTTTGTTTGCCTCTACGATTCCCTTCACCCGGTCGCGTCGTCCTTCCTTAACCGACACGGTATCCCCCTCTCGCACCAACACGGAAGGGATGTTGACTGCCCTGTCGTTCAGTTGGAAGTGACCGTGCACGATCAGTTGGCGCGCCTGTGCGCGCGAGGAGGCAAATCCAGCGCGATAGAGGGTGTTATCAAGCCGCCGCTCAAGGAGAGAGAGGAGTGCCTCCCCGGTGACCCCTTTCTGCCGCTTCGCTCGCTCCACGTAGTTGCGAAACTGCCGCTCTCTCACGCCGTAAATCCGCTTCGTCTTCTGCTTCTCGCGCAGGTGGAGAAGGTATTGACTCCTCCGTGGGCGACGCCTCTTCGGCCACTCCCCCGGCGGAGAACTGCGGCCAGACATCGGACAGCTCCTCGTATAGCACCGATCCCCTTTCAGGAAGAGCTTCTCCCCTTCCCTACGGCACTTTTTGCACTTATGGTCTGTATCTCGCCCCATTATCGTTTCACCTTACTGCTGCTGTGAGAGACCGGGGTGACGTTCTTGACCTCTTCAACCCGGATACCCGATCCCTTAATGGTCTGTACTACAGACTGTCTCCCCGATCCAGTCCCCTTCACTGTCACACACACGGATCGAATCCCGTATTCTTTCATTTCACGTACCAGCGACTCGGCCGCAATCTGGGCGGCATAAGGAGTCCCCTTTCGCGATCCCTTGTACCCAACCACCCCTGGGCTCTTCCAGGTAATCGGGTCCCCGTTCGGGTCAGTCACAGTGATGATCGTGTTGTTGAAGGTAGCGTGAATATGGACACATGCCCGCTCAAGCTTGATGTTCTTCGCCATCCTACCTCTTCTTTCCTGCCTTGGCCGGTCGTGGCCCTTTCCAGGTTCGCGCGTTCGACCGTGTATGCTGCCCGCGAACTGGAAGCCTTCGCTTATGTCGGATCCCGCGATAGGCATTGATATCCTTCAGCCGCTGAATGCCCGCGTAGATCCGACGGCGCAGGTCTCCCTCCACCACATATTGCTCTACCTCACGCCGCAGAGCTGCGATCTCCTTCTCGGTCAGATCCCTTACCCTAACGCCCGGCGAGATCCCTGTTCGCCCGATGATTTCAGCAGCGCGCGAACGGCCAACCCCAAAGACGTAGGTAAGACCAATCTCGATCCTCTTGTCATTCGGCAGGTTGACCCCGGCTATCCGTGCCATGTCTTTCTCCCCTTAACCCTGTCGCTGCTTGTGCTTGGGATTCTTGCAGACAATCATCACTCGACCGTTACGTCGAATCACCTTGCACTTAGCACACATTTTCTTTACCGAACTTCGCACCTTCATCGTAAATTAACGCAGCGGTTAACTCTCCCGGTATACGATCCGCCCCTTGGTCAGGTCGTATGGCGAGAACTCTACAACCACACGGTCTCCTGTCAGAATGCGAATATAATTTTTGCGGATTCGACCTGAAATATGACACAGAACGATATGTCCATTGGTTAACCTCACGCGGAACATTGAGCTCGGCAAACTCTCGATGACCTCGCCCCGCTGTCGGATCACATCTGATTTTTTTTGATCGCGTTTTTCCGACTTAACCACTACGTCTTCATTCACCTCCTAGCGTCAAGACATCTACTCCCCTCTCTGTCAGGGCAACGGTATGCTCAAAATGCGCTGCTAGGCCACCAGTTGCTGTCACTACAGTCCAATTGTTGTCAAGGACCCGAGTCGGTTCAGGATCGGTCTTCACCATCGGCTCGATTGCGAAGACCATCCCCGGTTGTAGCCGTGGGCCCTGTCCTGGCAGACCGTAGTTCGGAATTTGGGGATCCTCGTGTAGCCGTCTCCCTATTCCATGCCCTATATACTCTCTCACCACATGCAGCCCCTTACTCTTTACATAGGAGCCGATCGCGTGCGAGATGTCTGATAAACGATTTCCAATTGTAACTCGTTTGATACCTTGCCACAAGCTCTCCTCTGTTACCCGCAGGAGGTGATGCACCTCATCATCATCGATCTCGCCAACCGGAACTGTCGTTGCCATATCCGTGTACAGACCTTCGCGAAAGAGACCGATGTCGATGGAAAGAATATCCCCGGCTTTAAGCAGCCGCTCCGATGGGATCCCATGCACCACTTCCTCGTTGATCGAGGCACAGATCGTCGCGGGATACCCCTGGTAACCCTTAAATGCCGGTTCCGCCCCCGCTTTGCGGATCAGCTCCTCGGCTAAGTGATCAAGGGAGGCGGTGCTCTTTCCCAGGGTTACCTCTTCACAGATCGTGCGTAAGGTCAAAGCAAGGATCCTCCCATTCTCACGCATGATAGCAATCTCAGAGGGGGTCTTAAGAGGGATCATCCAGCGAGGAGGTCCATGATTCTGTTAAGTACCACAGCAGTCGGCTGAGCACCATCAACCTCGCACAGCAGCCCCCGCTCACAGTAAAAGTCAATCAAGGGAGCTGTCGCCTGCATGTACACGTCGTATCGGTTATCGACCACCTCAGGTCGATCGTCGTCCCGCTGAAAGAGTTCTCCCCCACATAGGTCGCAGCGGGTCTTGCTCTTCGGCAGATTGAAGAGAAGGTTATAGATCTTTCCGCACTCGCGACATACGCGGCGTGACGAAAGCCGCTTTATCACTTCCACCCGCGACAGGGTGATGTTAATCATCAGATCGAGCGGGGTGATCTTTAAAAGCACCTCGGCCTGGGCGACCGTGCGTGGGAACCCGTCGAGGATGAACCCGTCCGTTTTCGCAATCCGCTCATGAATCATGTCGATGATAAGCTTGTCTGGGACGAGATCACCACGATCCATATGCAACTTTGCCGCCCGACCAATTTCTGTCCCGTGCGCCACCTCATCGCGAAGTATGTCACCGGTCGACAGATGACAAAGACCGGTTTTGTCAGCGATCAGCTTCGCCTGAGTTCCTTTTCCTGCGCCGGGAGGACCGAGGAGGGCGATCCTCTTACGAGTCATTATCTCCTCCGTCCAAGAAGGCCCCCAGCCTTGGTCAAGCTTTCATAGTGACGCATGACAAGGTGGGCTTCGATCTGCATCAGAGTATCGATCCCAACCCCGACTACAATCAGAAGCGCCGTCCCCCCGATGAGAAACATCCCGCGAATCCCGCTTAACGCCGCGAAGATGTACGGTAACACGGCGACCGCAGCCAGGAAGAGTGCACCGATCAATAGCAGCCGATTCAGCACCCCCGAGATGTAGTCGGCCGTCGATTTCCCCGGTCGCACACCGGGTATGAACCCCCCCGACTCGCGCACGTTCTTTGCCACATCCTGCGGATCAAAGACGATCGAGCTGTAGAAGTAGGTAAAGAAGATAATAAGAATCACGTAGGCAAGAATATAGGGAAGGCTCCCATTTTGGACGTAAGGTGTCAACCACGCTAGCCCTGGAGCCCACTGGGTTAGGGTCATCGGCATGGTGAGAAGAGCCGAGGCGAAGATGATTGGGATGACCCCACCCTGATTCACACGGATCGGCAAGTGTGATGTATGCCCGCCGTAGACGCGGCGGCCGGAGGTTCGCTTGGCGTACTGGATCACGATCTTCCGCTGCCCCTGTTGAATCATGGTCACCCCAGCAACGACTATCACCAAAATAGCAAAGAACGCCAGCCCCCAGAACGGGCTCACCGTGCCCGCGGAAATCTCGATGTAGGTCGATTGTAACTGCGCGGGGAAACGGGAGAGGATCCCGATCATGATGATCATGCTAATTCCATTCCCGATTCCGTTCTCAGTCATCCTCTCTCCGAGCCACATCAGGAAGATCGTCCCCGTGGTCAAAGTGAGAACCGAGGTAAGGTAGAACCAAAGTCCACCGCTTGACAAGCCCCAGTTGACAATCAACATACTCATCGTCGCGCCTTGCACGAGCGCCAAGCCCAGGGTCGCCCAACGGGTATAGGTGGTGATCTTCCGCCGCCCCTCGCGGCCCTGCTGCTGCAGCTCCTTCAATTTGGGAATGACAGCGGTGAGCAAGCTGAAGATAATCGAGGCGTTAATGTACGGCGTGACCCCGAGGGCAAACAGCGAGAACCGCTGTAACGCCCCACCGGTGAACATGTTCATAAAATCGAAGATTCCACCACCCTGCGTGGCAAAGAAGTTCTTAAGCGCTTCCGCATCGACACCAGGAACAGCGATATGGGTTCCCGCACGGAAAACAATGATCGCGCCGAGGGTAAATAATATTCTCTTGCGAAGCTCCGGAACCTTGAACAGGTGCGAGAATTTCTCCCACATGCTCAGGCCACCTCAACCTTTCCACCCGCCTGCTCGATCTTCCGTCTGGCTGCATGTGTAAAGCGGTGTGCCCGCACCGTGAGAGGCTTACTCAGCTCCCCCCTGCCTAGGACCTTCAACCGCGCTTCACTTCCTTTGACAAGGTTCATTTCACGCAAGCGTTGAAGCGTCACCTCAGCCTGTGCCGGGAAACGGCTCTCGATAGTATCCAGGTTCACACAGGCGTACTTAACACGCGTATAGTTATGAAAACCCCGTTTAGGAAATCGCATCCATATTGGGGTCTGTCCACCCTCGTAACCAAGCCGAACCCCACCACCGCTGCGGGAGTTTTGTCCCTTGGTTCCGCGGCCGCTCTCGTGTCCACCGCGCCCGGATCCATAGCCACGCCCAACGCGCTTCCGCTTATGAACACTCCCTTTAGTAGGGCGAAGATCCTCAAGTTTCATCCTTGACCTCCTCGCCCGCTTCGTCCTCATACCCTCGAAGCGTCTTAACTTCGCTACGGCTACGCAGTTGTGCCAAACCGTTTATCGCCGCTCGCGACAGGGTAAGAGGGTTCGTCGTTCCCAAGGATTTAGTCAGAATATCCTTTACCCCGGCCAGCCGACAGATCGCCCCCACCGTCACCCCGGCGATGACTCCTGTACCAGCGTGAGCTGGCTTCAACAGGACCCTCCCCGCCTTGAACTTCCCGATCACTTCATGGGGAACCGTCCCTCCGTCCAGTTGAACTTCGATCAGGTTCTTTTTGGCGTCGCGGATCGCCTGGTGGATAGCGCGCGGAATCTCGGTCGTATTTCCCAAACCAACTCCGACTTGACCTTTGCGATCCCCGACGACTATCAGCACTCGGAACTTCAGATTTCGACCACCCTTGGTAACCTTGCTCACCCGTCTGATCTCGATGATCTCATTTTCAAACTCGTCGGTGGTGATCAAAACCTTAACCCTCCCTTACGAGCTTCCTCAGCCAGAGCAGCAACCACACCGTGGTAAGGGTAGCCACCCCGATCGAAGACAACCGTTTCAATGCCGCTTTTAAGCGCCCGCTTAGCCAAAAGCTCTCCTACCTTCTTTGCGGCGGGGATGTTGCATCCGCGCACCATCCCTTGCAACTCTTTATCAACCGTAGACGCCGACACGAGAGTCTCGCCCGCCTCGTCGTCGATTAGCTGGGCGTAGACGTGGCGGAGGCTCTTGGCGACACACAGACGAGGACGCTCCCCCGTCCCGTGGACTTTCTTGCGAAGCCGACGGTGGCGCTTGATGCGCTGTGCCTTCCTGTTGATCATCGCCATCTCATTCACTCTCCCAAGCCAGCGCCCTGGCCTCCAAGCTTACCGGCCTTGTGTAACACCTGTTCATCCTTGTACCTGATACCTTTCCCTTTATACGGCTCAGGCTTGCGCAACGCCCGAATCTCGGCAGCAACCTGCCCAACCTGCTGCTTGTTTGCCCCACGGAGGATGATCTCTCCCGGATTGGGAAGTTCGGCTTCCACGTGCTCGGGGAGCTCGTACTCTACCGGCTTTGAATAGCCAAGATCAAGGATGAGAGTCCTCCCCTGAAGTCTCGCCCGATATCCGAGTCCCTTTACCAACAGCGCTTTCTCCCAGCGCTGCGAGACGCCGTACACCATGTTGGCGAGAAGGCTGCGGTAAAGGCCGTGAAAGGCGCGGTACTGCTTCCCCTCATGCCGACGTTTCACTGAGGCGATCCCATCAGCAACGGTGATCTCTACCACATCCGGGCGATAGGTCTGCACGAGGCGACCGTATTTCCCTTCCACCGCAATCGTCACCGGTCCGACCACGACCTTGACATCATCCGGAATTTTCACTGGGACCTTCCCGACCTTAGACATCGCTTACCACCTTACAACACCTCACAGAGAACCTCGCCCCCGATCCCTCGCTCCTGAGCCTCACTCCCCAAGAGAACACCTTGGGAAGTGGAGAGGATACAGATCCCCATGCCACCCAAGGGCCGTGGGATCTCCTCCTTGCCAACATAGACACGGCGAGAGGACTTGCTCACAAGCCTAATGTCGGTGATCGCCCGTTTCGCCTGACTCCGTTCTCCCTCATACTTAAGTTCAATACGAAGCACAGGCTGGGGCTCGCGAGGGAGCACCTCGTAGCCCATGATGTAGCCTTCCGCTTCTAGGATGCGCGCGACCGCCTCTTTAATATTCGAGTGTGGCATCGAGACCTCAGGGTGAAATTTCGCGCTCGCGTTTCGTATGCGCGTTAGCATATCGGCAATGGGGTGCGCTATCATCATCGTCCTTCCTTACCAGCTTGACTTCTTCACGCCGGGGATCTCCCCCTTGTGTGCGAGCTTGCGAAAGCAAAGTCGACAGATCCCAAAATCACGGATGTAACCGTGTGGGCGCCCACACAGGCTGCACCGGTTGTATGCCCTGACTGAATACTTTGGTTCCTTGTTGCTCTTTATGATCAGCGCCTTCTTCGCCATTCACTCTCCCCCTAATCCTTGAAAGGAAGTCCAAGCCCCTTTAACAGGGCATATCCCTCTTGATCGCTCCTCGCGGTAGTAACAATCGTGATATCCATTCCCTGGGTTGCAGTGATCTCGTTGTATGAAATTTCCGGAAAGACCAACTGCTCGCTTAACCCAAGTGAGTAGTTACCCCGGCCGTCGAACGAGGAGCTCGACAGGCCGCGGAAGTCACGGATCCCAGGAAGGACTGCGTTGAACAATTTGTTTAAGAATTCATACGCCCGGGCACGGCGCAACGTCACCTTGCATCCAATCGGTTCCCCGGCCGTAAGGTGGAAATCGGAAATTGAGTACCTCGCCTTTGTCACGATCGGCTTCTGCCCAGTGATCTTCGCCAGGTTCTTCACCGCACCCTCGAGCACTTTTGGATTGTCCGTATCGGAGATCCCCATATTGATAATGACCTTCTCCACACACGGGACTTGCATCACGTTCTTAAGGCGAAGCTCCTTCATCAACCGTGGAGCAACCTCTGTTTTAAACTTTTCAGCTAGCAACATCTCTATCTAAATATCTCCCCACACTGTCTGCAGCGACGCATCTTTTCGCCGTCCACCACCGTGAATCCGACCCGCGTCGGAATTCCACACTCAGGACAGACCGGCAGCACATTGGAAACGTGAATCGTCCCCTCACGCTTTATGATCCCCGGCTCACGTAGGCTTTGCGTCGCCCGCTGGTGCTTTGTGATCATGTGCACATTCTCCACGATGATACGATTTCGCTCAGGGTAGACGACGAGCACCTTCCCAATCTTCCCGCGGTCGTTTCCGGTAATCACCTTCACTCGGTCTCCCTTGCGCACCTTTCTCATCATCCACTCCTTTACAGGACCTCAGGAGCGAGGGAGATAATCCGCAACATCCTCTTATCCCGCAGTTCGCGTGCCACCGGTCCGAACACACGTGTCCCGATCGGTTCACCCTGGTCGTTGATAAGAACGATTGCGTTATCATCGAATCGGATGTAGGTTCCATCTTTCCGGCGGTACGCACTACGCGTACGGACGATGACCCCTTTCACGATCTGCCCCTTCTCAATGTCACTCGTGGGAAGGTGCTTGCGCACCGAACCAACTACGATATCCCCGATCTCGCCACGTCGCCGGTGCGACGGCCCCAGGACGTTGATGCAGCGGACCTGCTTCGCCCCGGAGTTATCCGCCACCCTAAGCATCGTCTGCATTTGAATCACGCCTAGGCCTCCGCTTTCTCAATGATTTCAACCAGTCTCCAGCGCTTGGTCCGGCTGTAGGGGCGGGATTCCTCAATCTTCACTAAATCCCCTAGTCCCGCCGCCCCAACAGGATCATGTGCGTAAAACTTAAAATGTTTCCGGATATACTTGGGGTAGCGGGGATGGAGGCGACGTTCCTCAACCTTCACCACAATGGTCTTCTCCATGCGATCGCTCACCACCCGCCCGATCTTCACCTTCTTCATCCTCTCGCCTCCCGCATCTTCTCGCGGGCAACCGTCATCACCCGGGCAATATCCTTGCGGGTCTTTGCCAGTTCGGCTGTATTATCCAACTCTCCGCTCACCTTCTGGAAACGCAGATTGAACAGTTTCCTCTTAAGTTCCCTCCCCTTCTGGGTCAGTTCCTCTGCGGTCAACTCGCGCAGATTCTCGGCCTTCATACCTCTCCTCCCAGCACACTCTTACACTTCAGCCGAGTGGGAATGGGGAGTTTGTGGCTGACAAGCTTGTGCACCCTTTTGGCCTCCGCCTCACCGATCCCCGCAATCTCAAACAGGATCCGCCCTGGCTTTACAACTGCCACCCAGTGATCCACCGGGCCCTTCCCTTTCCCCATGCGCGCGTCCGCAGGATGCTTCGTGACCGACTTGTCGGGGAAGATCCGAATCCAGATCTTAGAATCGCGGTGTGTCTGACGGGCGATTGTCGTCCGACAGGCCTCGATCTGTCGACCGGTAATCCAAGCAGGGGCAAGGGCCTGGATTCCGTACTCACCAAACGCGATCTCGCTCCCCCTCGTCGCCTTTCCCTTCATTCGCCCGCGATGGAATTTCCTGTGCTTTGTCCTTTTGGGAAAAAGAAGAGCCATTCTATCTCACCTCATCCCGCTGCGCCAGCGGGGTACGCTCACCACGGAAGACCCACGCCTTGACCCCGATATTCCCATACTTTGTCCTTGCCTCAGTAAAACCGTAATCGATGTCCGCGCGGATCGTCTGCAGTGGAACCCGGCCCTGCATCATCGTGATCGACCGGGCGATCTCCGCACCGCCAAGTCGGCCACTCACCTTGATTTTCACCCCTTCAGCCCCCGCACCCATCACACGTCGGATCACCTCTTTCATGGCGCGGGCTGGCACAATACGGCTCTCAATCTGCATCGCCACATCTTGTGAAACAAGCGCCGCCTCCAAGTCAGGTCGCTCGACCTCCTTAATCGACACTTTTACCTTCCTGCCGGTGAGATGTTCCAGTGCCGCCTGCAATCCCTCGATCTCGCTCCCTCCCCGGCCAATGATGATCCCCGGCCGTGCCGAGCGAACAACTATCGATACACGATCCTCTTTGGACCGCTCGATGTTCACCTCGGCCACTGCGGCTCGGCGATACCGCTGGCCGATGAGGTCACGAATTCGCTTATCTTCGGCGATATACTCCGGAGCAAGTTTGGGGTTATACCAGTTGGAGATCCATTTGCGAGTTACCCCAACACGAAATCCGATCGGATGCACCTTCTGCCCCATTATTCATCCCTCTTCTCGCCTACGACGATCGTGATATGGCTCGTCGGTCGGCGGATGATGTCAGCCCGCCCCATCGCTCGAGGCCGCAAACGCCGCAAGCTACGGCCCATGTCGACAGTAGCGCGCAGCACAACCAGTCGATCGACATCGACGTCATAGTTATTCTCTGCATTGGCGATCGCTGACTCTAACGTTTTGCGGATTGGTCGCGCCGCCTTTCTATTGGATAACGAGACGATCTGTAGTGCTTCGTTGATCTCCTTGCCGCGAATACAGTCGATCACCAACCGCGCCTTGCGAGGAGACACACGAATAAATCTCGTTACTGCACGTGCTTCCATCATCTCTTCCTAGGTCAGGCCCGGGGCCCGTTTCTTCTTCATCCCACCGTGGGCACGGAAGGTCCGCGTCGGCGCGAACTCCCCCAGTTTGTGCCCGACCATATTCTCAACAATGTAGACCGGCACGTGCACTTTCCCGTTGTGAACCCTGATCGTCAGCCCCACCATCTCCGGGATGACCATGGAGGCCCGCGCCCACGTTTTAATCTCCTCCAGTTCTCCCCGCTTGGCCTTATACACCTTCTTTAGAAGGCTCTCCTGCACGTACGGCCCTTTCTTCGTCGATCTCGGCATACCTTGACTCCTTATCGTCTCCCCTTGCCAGCCCGGCGCACAATCAGGACGCTTGACCGCTTTCTCTTCTTCCTCGTGCGCCCACCTTTGGCTAACTTTCCAGTCGGCGAAACCTGCGGCCGCCCGACACGGGCGCGCCCCTCTCCGCCACCATGCGGGTGGTCGACAGGGTTCATCGCCACACCCCGCACCTTAGGCTTGCGCCCCAGGTGGCGAACGCGCCCCGCCTTCCCGTGCTTCACGCTCTTGTGGTCGGGGTTGGAGACCTCTCCAATCGTGGCCCGACACTCCACACTGAAGATCCGCACTTCACCAGAAGGCATGCGGACATGTGCCCGAGAGCCCTCTTTACCGATCAGCTTTACCGACGTCCCGGCCGCGCGCGCCACCTTTCCACCACTTTCAGGACTCAGCTCTAGGTTATGGATCACCGCTCCAAGCGGAATGCGGCGCAGGGGCATGGCGTTACCAACGCGAACCTCTGCAGTCTCTCCGGACTCTACCTGCGCGTCGATCTCTAAGGAGACTGGCGTGGGGATGTAACGCTTCTCCCCATCCACATAATGGAGAAGAGTGATCCACGCCGATCGGTTCGGATCGTACTCACGTGAGACGACTCGCGCTGGGATTCCATCCTTGGCGCGAGAGAAATCGATGGTCCGATAGCGACGCTTGTGCCCTCCACCGCGCCACCGCACCGTGGTCTTCCCCTGGAAGTTCCGTCCCCCCTTCTTGTGGATCGGTTGGAGGAGACTCTTCTCCGGTGCCACTGGCGTGAGTTCACTATA
>JAUWYG010000015.1 GCA_030615945.1 Candidatus Bipolaricaulota bacterium
TGCTCCTTCCCTACCTGTATGATCTTCACCCTGTCGCCGCGGGTACTCGCATCAAGAAGTTCCTTTTCTAGTCTCCGCAGTTTCGCCTCCAACCGCTCGATCTCCTCCTCGAGCGCTTTTAACGCTTCCATGCGTTTCTTCTCTCGGTACTTGTCGGGTTTCTCCCCCGTTGGAGAACGTTTTCTTACGCGCACTTTGTTTGCCTGTTGCACAACCGGCTGTGTTGAGGCGCGCTCTGTGGCGAGGCGCTTCTCGTACGCGCGGAAGGCGCAGGAGAAGACCCGAAGTTGCCCCTCATGGATCTCCCACACCCTTGTCGCAACCGCCTCGAGGAGGGCGCGGTCGTGGGAGACCAGCAGTATCGTACCCGTGTAGTTAAGAAGGGTTTCTTCCAGGATCTCCAGGCTTTTTAGGTCGAGATGGTTCGTTGGTTCATCGAGCAGAAGGAGGTTTCCCTCCATCAGGGAGAGGAGTGCAAGCGCGACGCGGCTTTTCTCCCCGCCGGAGAGCGCTTTTAACTTTTTTGTTACGTCGTCTCCCGAAAAGAGGAAGCGAGCGAGGTGGCCGCGCGCTTGGCCGATTGAAAGGCTGGAACGGGAGAGGATCGTATCGAGCACGGTCCCCTCTCCGTGCAACCCCTCTTGCGTCTGGCTATAGGTTGCGATTCTAACTCCGTGGCCACAGACGATCCTCCCGGAAAGCGGAGCGACCTCGCCGATGATCGTCTTTAGGAAGGTCGTCTTGCCGCAGCCGTTTTCACCGATGATCGCCACCCGCTCCCCGCGGTACAAAACAAGGTTCGGACAGGTAAAAAGGGAGAAGGTATATCCAATCTGCAACCCTTCCATCTTGAGAACTCGTTTCCCGCTCGGGGCGCCCATCGGGATCTGAAGCCCGATCCGCTTTGCCTTCTGCGGTCGTTCGACTAATTCCTTTTCGATCCACTCAAGCTTCTTTTCGCGATCCTTTGCCTGACGGTGCTTCTGCCCAGCGTGGTGGCGGCGGATGAACTCCTTGTGGCGCTCGATCGTAGCCTGTTGCCGCTTATAGAGTTCCAGCCGGCGGGTGTGCGCGGCCTCACGCAGGGCGCGGGATCGACTGTAGCCACCGCGGTAGGCGGTAAACTCCCCAAACGCGATCTCCCAGGTGAGGTTTGCCACCTGGTCCAACAGGTGACGGTCGTGCGATACGAGGATGATGGCGCCGGGAAACTCAAGCAGGCGTTCCTCCAACCACGCAAGCGCGGTAAAGTCAAGGTGGTTTGTTGGTTCGTCGAGCAGAAGGAGGTCTGTTCCCTCAAGCAGGGTGCGGGCAAGCGCGGCGCGCGCCTCCTCCCCCCCGGAGAGAATGCTCACTGGTCTCGCAAACTCCTCAGTGGTGAAGCCAACACCTATGAGTACGGATCTGATAGTTGAGTCGATCGTGTACCCACCCCGGCGCTCAAAGGCGTGGAGCAGTTCATCGTAGTGATGAAGAATTTCAGGATCGCTCCTCTCAGCCATCAGCTCTTCCAATCGACGCAGCTCTTTTTCAGCCTCGAGCAGCTCGGCGAACGGTTTCTGTATCGCTTGGTATAAGGTCCCTTCTTCCTCAAGCCGGGCGCGCTGTGGCAGGTAGCCGATGCACATACCCTGCGCCCGATGGATCTCACCGCTGCTTAGTTCCTCAACTCCGGCGATCATTGAAAGCAAGGTGGATTTTCCGACCCCGTTGTCACCGACAAGGGCGATCCGATCACCGCGGGTCACGTGGGTCGAAAACGGGGCAAACAAGACCTTTGCCCCAAAAGATTTTGTCAGTTGCTCGATCTGGATAAGTGACATAAGGGAGATGTTACGCAATGAAACAGGCAGGGGAAAGGAAGTTAGGGGGTTGTCCCTGACGAGAAACCAGCCATCAGTACTCAGCTTACAGCCATCAGCTAAGAAGATATCCCGAGGAGTGCCCTTGACTGCTAAGCGCTCTTAGCTGACCACTGACGGCTGATAGCTGATGGCATCACTCCTCAAGGCGCTGGTCAGGCCGTTCTCTCTCTCTTTATAAAGTGTGGTATCATTGGATTGTGGTCATGATGAAAGAGGCGATGCTCTACGATAGGACCGGCGATGGTCGTGTCCGGTGCAAACTCTGTGCTCACCGCTGCCTGATCGACGAAGGGCACCGCGGAATCTGCAGGGTGCGAGAGAACCAGAAGGGGACGCTCTACACACTGATATACGAGAGAGCGATTTCCCGCGATGTTGATCCAATCGAGAAAAAACCCTTGTTTCATTTCTTGCCAGGTACGCGCGCATACTCGGTTGCTACAGTCGGATGCAACTTCACTTGCCTGTACTGCCAGAATCACCATATTTCCCAGTACCCGCGTGAACATGGGGGCAGGATCATCGGAGAGAAGGTCTCTCCGAGCGAGATCGTCACCGAGGCAAAAAAGAGCGGCTGTAAGACAATTGCCTATACCTACACGGAGCCGACAATCTTCTTCGAGTATGCGCTTGATACCGCTCGTCTAGCACATGAGGAAGGTCTGCGCAACGCCTTTGTCTCCAACGGGTACATGACCCCCGAGGCAGTGAAGGTAATTTCCCCCTATCTCGATGGAATCAATATTGACCTTAAGGGAATATCGAATGACTTCTACCGCGAGGTGGCAGGAGGTAACCTGCGACCGGTGCTTGACTCGATCGAGCGCTTCTTTCAGGCTGGGGTATGGGTGGAGGTGACGACTCTTCTCATCCCGGGGATGAACGACAGTCCTGAAGTATTGCACTGGATCGCTGAGGCTATTGTCGGGGTCTCGCCGGTCATCCCCTGGCACATTAGCCGCTTCTACCCAGCCTATCGGCTCCTCGATCTTCCTCCTACCCCGGTGAAGACCTTAAAGGAGGCACAGCGAATCGGGCACAAGGCTGGGCTGCGTTACGTCTATTTGGGGAACGTCCCTGGGGAAGGGGAGGACACTCGCTGTCCAGCCTGCGAGGAGTTGCTCGTCAGGCGTACCGGGTTCCTGGTGAAAGAGAACCGGCTGCAGGAGGGATGCTGCCCGGCTTGTGGCGCCAAAGTGGACGGCGTTTGGTTTACATCCTTGTAATTCTTACCCGTCGCGAGTTACTCTCAAGCAGTTCGATTTTTACCTCGATATCACTGATCTCAACAATCCCTTCTACCCGATCGGACCACTCTACCACACTCACCCCCCTCTCTGGCGGGAGGAGCTGATCGAGGCCGACCTCGGCAAGTTCGGCTAAAGACGAAACCCGGTAGGCATCAAGGTGGTGAAGGGTAAGTCGGCCATGGTAATCCCTGGCGAGCAGGTAGCTCGGGGAGACGACAACCTCGGTGATGAGGAGGCCCTTCGCAATTCCTTTAACCAGTGTAGTCTTCCCCGAGCCCAACGGCCCGATCAGGGAGACGAGCATCCCATTACTAAGGTCAGAGGCCAGGTCGATTCCGACTTCCTCCATCTCCGCCGCGTCTTTTACGATGATTGTCTTATCCATCTCCAGGCTCCTCACGCTCCAGGCAAGGCAAGGGATGGTAAAAGGCACTCCTCCCTATATGCTCTTGTGCGATAAAACAGAAAAGAGCTATCACCGTAAGAAGCAGCAATTTCCTTTCTCTCGCCAAGACGCCAAGGGTTATTAGTCTTCATAAGAGCTTTGTGAGATACAGCTTACTCCAGGGTTCTCTACTTTCTACCGCCTTAGCGGGAGCCATCTCTTGCTGTTGCCTGTAACCACCTCCAACCGCAATCCTCTAAGGAAGCCATGAATCCAGGAAATAGTCCAGTTCCCTGTAGTTTAGTTTCTGCTTGTAAGTCTTCCTGGATTCCTGGGTTCCTCATAGGTTCTTTGCGTCCTTCGCGCCTTTGCGAGCGGCCCATCTCTTCAGCCTCTCTCTCTCGGGGGGTGTAGTAGGTGAAGAGGGACTTACTACACCCCCCAAGCTACCTTAACTTAACCGTGAGGAGCTCATCTTCAACCACGCAGTGTGACGCCGAGTTTCTTCAGGCGCTTTTCGATACGGGCAATGATTGTAGCGACCTCCTCGTCGGTCAAGGTACGGTCCATCGCCCGCAACGATACCTCGTAAGTGAGGCTCTTGTATCCCGAAGCAACCTGTTCTCCCTGGTAGAGGTCGTACAGCAGGGTGTGTTCGATCTCCGCCTCAGTACGGATCGCTTTGCGGACCTCCTTTTCGGGCAGGTTGATCGGTACAAGGAGACAGAGATCTCGCTTGCAGGCAGGGAAGCGAGGAAGCGGGTTAAACACCCCCCACCCTCTGTCACGCTGATAGAGCTTCTCAATATCGAGCTCGAATAGGATCACCCGCGGACAGGCAGGGAAAAGGTCATAGATATTAAGGGCGACCTCGCCGAGAAGGCCGATAGGCTCTGCGTCAAGGATCCTTCCCCCTCGCCCGGGATGGAGAAAAGTGGGAACCTCATCGGCCACGACGCGCACCTCTTTTAGGTTAAGCGAAGAGCTAAGGCTAGTGAGGATTCCCTTGGCGGCTAAAAGGTCGAATTCCTCCTTTCCATGCAGAGGGATCCCGGTTCGGCCGAAGAGCGCTCCAGCAAGGGACTCTACTTCTCCACGGTTCTTTGAAAAGACCCGCCCTATCTCGAACAGCATTCCTCCGTCGACGCGGTGATTGATGTTTGTCTCCACCACAGCGAGGATCCCTGGAAGGAGGCTTCCCCGCAGTGCTCCCTGGGCACTGATCATCGGGTTGCGCACCGCAACTAGGTCTTCATCAGGTAAAGAAAGGGCACGTCGCCACTTGGCATTGTCGAAACCATCGGTCACCACCTCGCTTAACCCAAGCCCAGTGAGGATCGTTCGCACGCGGTCCTTATAAAGTTCCATTGGGTCCTTTTTCCCCATCTGCAGGTGCGCCTGGGGTGGAGTGGAGGGAAGCCGGTCGTATCCGTGGATGCGGCCGACCTCTTCGATCAGGTCAACCTCGCGCGTGAGGTCGGCCCGGAAGGTGGGCACAGTTGCGATAAGATCATTTTCGCTCTCTGAGACTTCGATCTTGAGTCGCTTGAGGATCTCGGTCACCTGTGAGCGGTTAAGGTCGATCCCGAGGAGTGCCCTTAACCGAGAGGGACGAAGCCGGATTGTCGTTTTTTTGCGCACTTTGAGGTGAGAATCGACCATTCCTCGATGAACCTGGCAGCCGGTCAACTCCTGCAGGAGGTGTGCGGTGCGCGCCGCCGCCTGCGGGATTCCCTCTGGGTCAACACCACGCTCGAAGCGTTGTGAGGCCTCGCTGCGGATTCCAACCGATCGAGCCGAGTGGCGGACAGTGATCGGGGCAAAGGCAGCCGCCTCGAGGAGGACGCGTGTTGTCCCCTCTTTAATCTCGCTTCGCTCACCCCCCATCACCCCTGCGATCGCCAGTCTCCCATCGGAGTCAGTGATCATCAGTACCTCTTCTGAGAGAGCGCGCTTCACCCCATCAAGGGTGCGGAAGCGCTCCCCCTCGCGTGCACGGCGCACCACGATTCGCTTGCCTACCAGATCGGCGTCGAACGGGTGAAGCGGTTGCCCGAGTTCGAGCATCGCGTAGTTTGTCACATCGACCACATTTAGAAGGGGACGCATCCCCGCTTTTAGTAGGCGGTGCTGCATGCGAAGGGGGGAAGGTCCTGTTATAAGATTGCTCATCAAGCGGACGCCGTAGCGAGGGGTATCAGTTGCATTTTCCACCTCAACTGCGAAGAGTGCTTCCGTTGGTGGTTCGGACTCACAGAGATCGATCGCAAGCGGCCGCAAGGGTCGGTTTATGATCGCGGCAACCTCACGGGCGATCCCATAAATTCCCATGCAGTCGGGCCGGTTTGAGGTCACTTTCACGTCAAGAACGTAGTCGTCAAATTCTAATAGATCGTTCAGCTCGATCCCCGGAACCAGTTTCAGATCAGTCTCGAAGTTCCAGATTCCGCTGGAGCTCTCCTCTAGACCGAGCTCAGCCCTGGAACAGATCATCCCATGCGAGGCGACGCCGCGGACCTTTCGTTCCTTGACTTTTAAGCCTCCGGGAAGCTCTCCCCCCACTGTGACTACCGGGACGGTCGCCCCCTCCACCACGTTCGCTGCTCCACAGACGACCTCAACCTCACCGGTTCCAATATCGACCAGGCAGAGGGAGAGGTGATCGGAGTTGGGATGAGGACGGTGAGAGAGAACGCGGCCGACCACAGCCCCGTGTACCCTCCCTGTAGGGGTGATCCCCTCCACCTCAAGGCCAGCCAGGGTGAGACGTTCGGCGAGACGTGCGACTTCCTCCTTGCTCACCTCGATATCAACGTACTCAGCTAACCATCGACACGGTACCTTCATTACGCACCTCGTTTTGCTTTTAGCATTCAGTAATCAGCCCTCAGCAATCAGCGTGGAAAGCTTTGAGAAAAAGCGCTGACCGCGTGACTCTTACCCCATTTTGCTTTTAGCTAAAAGCTGACGGCTGAATGCTCTTAGCTACTTCAGCTCTCAGCCTTCATCTTCAATCCTTACGTTGGATACTCACATTCGCTTGCTAGATGGAGAAACCGAAGTAAAAAACCCCCATTCCTTCCCCTAGGACCGGAGTAGCATAGCCAACCACTGCCTTTACTGAGAGGAGACCACCGATCGCGGAGAGGTCGAACAGTGCTTCCACTCCGGCCTCAATGTTAGGGGCAGTTTTACCAAATTCATCGAAGCTTTTCCAACTCGCTCCACAGGCGAGGAAGACGCGCCCACGCGTCCGGTCGACCATCATCAGGTTAGCAAGGTTGAATGGCTCCTCAGTTGAAGAAGGGAACTCGACCGCGAGGCGACCGTAGAGCTTATGACTCCCGAGGAAGGAAGTGGGGACCCATCTTCCCTGACTCATCCGCCCGAAGCTTAAAAGCTCCTCAAGGTCGAATAATAATGGACGCGGAACCTCACCGAAGCCCACCCCGAAGGTGAGGTTCCCTTGGAGGTAGACTTTTGGGAAGAGCCGGGTCTCATCGAAGGCGGTGATCGACATTCGTCCAGCCCCAGCGGGGGTTATGTCGACGGCTACTGAGCTTGACCGGCTGTACTGAATCGAGGGGTGTTCGCGCACACCTAGGTGAAGGTAGACGAGTGGCCCCTCTTGTGGAACGAGGCGATGAGCACAGAGGGTGATCGAGGTGGCCGGTTCCCAGAACCTCCCTGGTGAGCCGATCTGGGCTCTAGCAAAGGTGGTGAACGTATAGCCGATCGATCCTGCAAGGTCTCCCTCCTCGATCTTCGCATCAAGGAAGAGGTGGTGATTGCGTCCCTTAAAGACTTCGGCGGAGGCCGCGGCCTCCCAAAGCGACAGGCGCAAGCGGTCGAGGTAGGTGATCGTCACCCCTCTGGAGAAGGGATCTGGTCGCAGGAGATAGGCGTCGAGGGGGAATGCGTTTTTGTCGGTGACCGTTACGAACTTTACCGGCGCGTTGTTGTTCAGTCGATCGCGATCGGGGAGGAGATGGTCGGGGTCGATCGTTACCCGATGGATTGGCTTCTCTGTCTCGAAGACCACGGTATCCGTCTTGGTCGCACCGTCCCATTCTTGGCGTACCGTTTCCCCGGAGCGCGACTTCGCCTCGATTGTCACCGACTGAATCGCTCCACCGTCGCGGCTTACCTTAACTTCGGTCCGATGGCCCGTCTCAGTTCGCTTGCGGGAAGCGATCTCAACTGAGTAGTCTACTGATCCTGATTGAAAAAGCCACACCTGAAAAAGTTCTTTAAGGGATTGCCCCGCAGTCTTCTCAAGGATTACACGCAGATCATCGACATTGATGATCTTGTAGCGGAAGCGCTCTGTTGCCTCACGCAACCCCGTCTCAAAGGTCTTTTTACCTATCTCCGCGGCGATCGCTCGTGCCACCAAGTAGCCCTTGTCGTACAACCGCACCGCCGTGGCATTCTCGTAGGTAACCTCCGAGTTAGGCTTGATGATCGCCTCGTCGAAGCCGCGTGTCGCTTGGTAGAGGTAGGCAAGTTCGATCTGGTGCTCGCGCAGGTTCAAAAACCCGAACTGAGAACGGATGAGGTTTTCCAAGATTCCCTTACCGGGAAGTTCGAACGCGTTTGGTCCGAATTCCCCGTAGCGCCCTTCGAAGTAGCTCACCGCCAGGTACTGGGCCATCCCCTCGGAGAGCCAGTTCTCTGCGTTTAGGTCCACACCTGTAGCAAGTCCCCACCACTGGTGGGCGATCTCGTGTGCGAGGACGAACTCGCAGTAGCGGTTGAGGATACCGGGAAGGGTGACGTTGCGGTGGGTGAAGAAGAGGCTTGACAGCCAGACGATCCCGTCGGCGGCCATGGAAAGGCCATTTCGATTTGGGTTCTCAACGATGGTGAGCCTCGCTCGTGGGTAGGAGCCAAACCGCTTCTGATAGTCTGTAAGGATGTCCTGTGCGTAAGTGGCAAACAGCCGGGCTGCTTCCTCATGGCCAGGGAGGAATAAAACCTCGATTGGTATAGGAAGCTCGCCTAGAGAGAAGCGTTCGTAGTCCGGCCCGGCGGTGAGGGCGAGGATGCGGGTAGGGGTGTTGTTCCACACCCGGTAGCGTACAAGTGTATCTTCTTCTCCTTCGTTAGTCGGTTCCTCGGCTTCAATCTTCTCCACATGGTCAGCCCCGCAGACGAGCACGAACCCTTGAGGAAGGCCGATTCGCGCCGAGTAGTCGGAAGCGGGGATCTCTAAAGGGAAAGCCTCCCCCGATCTCAACTGCAGTACTCCGTCTTCCTCAACCCACTCTCCCTGCCGCGGAAGTAGTAGCGGGTACCACCCGAAGCGCCAGGTGAGGATCCCCTGGTTGATTTCCTGATCCCCCGTGGTGAGACGTGGAATCTGAGTGGTGAAATGAATGCGCAGAGCCACGTTCTTACCTGTCTGGGTGAGATCGACCGCAAGGATCGTTTCATGAAGCGAGTAAGTCTGAAGCGCCGGCGGGAGT
This sequence comes from Candidatus Bipolaricaulota bacterium, assembly GCA_030615945.1. GTDB lineage: Bacteria > Bipolaricaulota > Bipolaricaulia > UBA7950 > UBA9294 > UBA9294. The sequence continues at coordinate 8,969 of JAUWYG010000015.1, forward strand.
GTAAGGAGGCGGAACCCGAGTGCGACCGCCCCCTCGCTCTGAACGGCCTCGACCGCCTCAATCGTTGTCGAGGCTGGCTCGAACCCGAATTTGTACCTTGTGTCGATAACCCGGTCGCACAAGAAAGGATTTTTCTCCCGCTCGAGGTTGGCAAGCAGGAGAAAGTAGGCGCACCTCGATTGTGCTTCGAACGTGATCTCCTCTACCCCGCGCAGAGTTCGCTGTTGCGGGTCGAAGTTTACCTCAATCGCGGTGCTCGTCCCTCTTGAAGCCACACTGGATAAAGAGAAAAGCAGCAGAACCGACAAGATAAGTAAGATAATGCCCATTGGACCCTTGTTCATGTTCTCCTCCAAGGTGATATCAACTATAAGATAGCTTCTTCCGCGTCTCTGCTGGTGCGGTCGACCGTCACCCGCACCGAGGTGATCTCTCGCTGCGTCGCCCCTTCCACTTTAAGCTTGACCGGACCGACCGCCACATTGTCACCGACCTTTGGCATCGCTTCCAGGCGGTGAAGGATCAAGCCGCTCACCGTTACCCCTTCGTCCTCGGGGAGGTCTATGTCCATGGTCCTGTTCAGGTGGTGTACGGAGGTGTCACCGTCGACCAACGCCTCGTCGCTTGAGATCCGCTTGATCAAAGCTGCCGGCCGATCGTACTCGTCTTCGATCTCTCCCACGATCTCCTCCAGGATGTCTTCCAGGGTGAGGATCCCTGCCATGCCACCGAACTCGTCGATTACCACTGCCATATGCACCCGCTCCCGCTGTAAATCGCGCAAAAGCACGTTGATAGGCTTGGTTGTCGGGGTGTAGTATACCGGGCGCAACAACTCGTGCAGAGTAGTGCGTGGGTTATCGACTTGAGCAAGCAGGTCTTTAGCGTACAGTGTCCCGACGACGTTGTCCGGGACGCGATCGTAGACAGGGAAGCGGGAGTGGCCGTCCTTAGCTACGATCTGTCGCGCTTCTGCTGGGGAGGTCCTCACCTCGATCGACTGGAGATCGGGGCGGGGGACCATCACCTGCTCAGCGGTCATCTGATCAAAGTCAAGGATACGGCGGATCATTTCACCGTCCTGTGCGTCGAGCAGGCCGCTCTCTTCGCTGGCGTCGATCAGGGTCTCGATCTGCTCATCACTCACCGCATACGGTTCCTCCTGCGCCAGATCCTCTCCGAACAGCCGCATGATTCCGTAGGCAATCGCGCGAAAGATGACGATCAACGGCCGCAGCACGCGGGTGAAGGCGTAAACGTGGTTGATCGTGACTAACGTAAACCGCTCAGCGTTCTGCTTGGCGAAGTTCTTCGGTGTGATCTCGCTGAAGATGAGGAGCGATATGGTCATGACCCCGGTTGCCAGCAAGCCCGCCTGGTAGCTCGGGAGTCCTCGCGCGAGGAAGCGCACCGCGATTAAGGTCATTAGCGAGCTTGCTGCAACGTTGGTGAGGTTGTTTAGGATCAGAAGCGCGGTGATCAGATCATTTGGCTCCTTAAGGAGGAGCAAGAGCCCGCGACGCTTCTTCTTGTGGGCATTGATCAGATAACGCAGGCGTCCCTCGTCGAGCGAGGTGATGGCAGTTTCCGCGCTGGAGAAGTATGCAGAACAAGCAACTAAAAAGACCAATAGCGCAATCTGTGCGCCGGCTGACACAGTCAAACTCACCTCGTCGCTACTTATTATAGGAGGCTAATCTGCGATTGCAAGGGAGGAAGCGACCCTATTGCTCAACGGGTAGGATTTCAGATAAAATGTTCAAGCGAACAGGGAGGCCAGGGCGAGTGGACATTGAGGAGTTAAAGAGGATTATCAAGTTGCTCAAGGAGGAGGGCTTAAGCGAAATTACTGTCTGCGAGGGGGAAAGCCGACTTACCGTCCGTCAAGAGGGTATCACCCCTAAAGAGGCGGCCTCTCATGCGGGTAGAGAACCTGGAGAAAAGGAGAGAGTTTTCACCGTTATCGCGCCGCTAGTGGGAACATTCTACCGCCGGTCCTCACCAGAGGAGGAGCCGTTCGTTGCGGAAGGGGCCAAGGTGGAGCCAGGGGAGACCCTGTGCATCATCGAGGCAATGAAGGTGTTAAACGAGATCAAGGCTGAGGAGCAAGGCCGCCTGCAGCAGATCCTGGTCGAGGACGGCGAGACAGTGGAGTATGGCCAGGTTCTGTTCCTTTTTGAGCGCCCGTGACTTTTCACAAGGTGCTGATCGCCAACCGAGGTGAGATCGCCCTGCGGGTGATCGAGGCCTGCCGTGAGCTCTCGCTTGACTCTGTGGCGGTCTTCTCCCAAGCGGATGCTGGGATGCACTACCTCACCCTGGCCGGCGAATCGCTATGCATCGGCCCTGCTGACCCAGCGAAGAGTTACCTTTCGATTCCCGCCTTGATTAGCGCCGCCGAGGCGACCGGTGCGCAAGCCGTCCACCCTGGCTATGGGTTCCTCGCTGAGGATCCCCACTTCGTTGAGGTCTGCGAGGAACACGGCCTTGTGTTCATCGGACCGGATCGCCGGGTGATGGAACTTTTAGGGAACAAGCTCGCTGCCCGGGAGGCGGTCGCCGCTTTGGGAGTCCCAGTCCTTCCTGGAGAGGCAGTTCCCGAGGATGAGGAGAAGCTTGCCGACACGGCGAACCGAGTGGGCTACCCCCTCCTCGTTAAATCGGTCTTCGGCGGGGGTGGACGAGGGATGCGCTTGGTGAAGGAGCCTAAAGGGTTGAAAGCGGCCGTCCTTGCGGCTTCAGCCGAGTCGCAGGCGGCATGCGGAGACGCCAGCCTCTACCTGGAACGAGCCCTGGAGAATCCCCGCCATATCGAGGTTCAGATCATGGCGGATAAGGGCGGACGAATAGTCCACCTTGGCGAGAGGGAATGTTCAATCCAGCGCCGTCATCAAAAGCTGATTGAGGAGACCCCGGCTCTCAACCTCGATGAGAGCCTGCGCCAGGGGCTCTATCATGCCGCCCTCGTTGCAGTGCGGGCCATTGGGTATAAGAACGTGGGGACGGTCGAATTCATCCTCGACGGCCGTGGAGACTTTCACTTCATCGAAATGAATGCTCGTATTCAGGTTGAACACTCAGTGAGCGAGGTGATCTGTGGGTTGAACTTAGTAAAGGAACAGATTCGTATCGCTTCAGGTGACCCGCTCGATATGCGCCAGGAAGATGTTGAGCTTAAGGGACACGCTATCGAGTGTCGTATCAACGCCGAGGACCCCAGCCGCGGTTTTCTCCCTTCCTGCGGGAAGATCAAGATCGACGAGCTTCCGAGTGGCAACGGGATCCGCATTGACACGCACATCTTCAACGGGATGGAAGTCTCCCCTTATTACGACTCGCTTCTAGCCAAGGTGATTGCCTGGGGACGTGATCGGGAGGAGGCACGGATCCGGATGTACACGGCACTTGAACGGTTCCGGGTCCGCGGGGTCACTACCACGCGCGCTCTGGTGCAGGAGATCATCTCTCACCCCGCCTTCCGTGAGGATCGCATCGGGACCGACTTCCTCGACGAGATTCTCGCCGATTGAAGAGAGGAGGAAGGGGGCGTATCCTTATATTAGCTATCAGCTCTCAGCAATCAGCTAGGAGCAGGATCGCGATATTCCGGTAAGCTGATGGCTGACTGCTGAAGGCTCACCAAGAATAGGAGTGGCAATGTTCGATTCCTTAACGAGTAAACTTAACGCGGTCTTCTCGCGTCTGCGGGGAAAGGGGCGGTTGACCGAAGGAGACATCACCGCCGGACTGCGTGAGATCCGCCTCGCGTTGCTCGAGGCTGATGTCAACTATCAGCTCGTTAAGGAGCTGGTAGGCCGGATCCGCGAGCGAGCGGTGGGAAAGGAGGTCCTGGAGAGCCTTACCCCCGGTCAGCAGGTGGTGAAGATCGTTCGTGATGAACTCACCGTACTGATGGGTAAAAAGCGGGCTTCGCTCTCTCTTCACCGCCGACCCGCGGTGATCATGCTCGTGGGGTTGCAGGGGTCAGGGAAGACAACGACCGCAGCGAAGCTCGCCCTTAAGCTGAAAAAAGAAGGACGAAAGCCGGTCCTGGTGGCGAGTGATGTCCACCGTCCAGCAGCGTTCGAACAATTGAAGGCGCTAGGAGATGATCTTAAGATTCCGGTCACCCCCAATCAGAACCGCCCTCCCGCTCAGATTGTCGCCTCCGCGGTCGAGTGGAGCAAAGAGAATCTGCGCGATACTGTAATCATCGACACCGCTGGCCGACTGCAGATCGACGAAGCGATGATGCATGAGCTTCAAGAGATCAAGGACGCGGTTAACCCCGACGAGACCCTTCTCGTCGCCGACGCCATGACTGGCCAGGAGGCAGTGAACATCGCCTCCGCCTTTGATGAGAGGATCACCCTTACCGGAGTGATTTTGACTAAGCTTGATGGTGACGCCCGCGGTGGGGCCGCCCTCTCCATTTGGCACGTCACCGGCCGGCCGATCAAGTTCGTTGGAGTGGGGGAGAAGATCACCGAACTTGAACCCTTTCATCCCGGGCGGATGGCGGAGCGGATTCTAGGGATGGGGGATGTCCTATCGCTGATCGAGCAGGCTGAGGAGCAGCTTGATCAAAAGAAGGCCGAGGACCTCGCTTCCCGTATCCGAAAGAACCGATTTACTCTGCAAGACTTTCTGGAGCAGCTTGAGGAGATGCAAAAATTAGGGCCGCTTTCGCAAATTCTGGAGCGTCTCCCCGGCGGTGGGAAGCTCAGGGAGAAAACGGACGTCGATGAGGGAGAGATCGACCGTGCCCTAGCGATCCTCCGCTCGATGAGCCTGGAAGAACGGTTCAACCCCTCTATAATTGGGGGTGGTCGGAAGAAGCGAATCGCCCGTGGTAGTGGGGTCAAGGTGCGGGATGTTAACCGCGTCTTATCTCGTTTTGAGGAGGCGAAGAGGGCGCTTAAGCTGGTGGACGGAAGGCGTGGGAAGGGACGCTTCCCGATGGATCTTCTCGGAATGTGAGAAAAAGCTATATAGCTGTCAGCTTTCAGCAGTCAGCTTGTAGCTAAGAGCGAAAATAGCGTGGTCCTCAGGTTTTAGCTGATTGCTAAAGTCGCGCTCAGCCGTCAGCTTTCAGCGGTTAGCTTTCAGCTAAGAGCAAAATGGGGTAAGCTTCACGTACCACAGAGGACGTTGAGAACGCTGAGGTTGAGTGAGTGAGTAAGTGAGAGATTGAGTGATTTAGCGATTGAGTGATTTAACTCCCCAATCTCTCAATCTCCCGATCATCCAATCGCTCAATTTCTCTGCGATCTCCACGGTGAAAAGGTATGTTGAGAATTGCTCTAGAGTTCAACGGTAGAAGAGCTTTTAGCTGATCGCTGAGAGCTGAATGCTCATATAAAACGAGGTGAGATAATGGCAGCAAAGATACGGTTAAAGAGAGTGGGAAGGAAAGGGCAACCTTCGTATCGGGTAGTGGTTCTCGATGGGCGCAAGCCGCGCGACGCTAAAGTAGTGGCCGAGCTCGGGTATTACGATCCGAAGACCAACCCGGCAACCTACAAGATCGATAACGAGACTGCCCTTAAGTGGTTACAAGACGGGGCGAAGGCGACACCGGCCGCTCGTGATATCCTCTCTAAGGCTGGGGTGATGGCCGCTTTTAGCGAGGCGCGGTTAAAGAAAACTTAAGGAGATTAAGTGCTCTACCGCCTCTGCTTCTTTCTCATCCGTTCGCTGGTTGATGCTCCCGACGCGGTGCGAATCGACCGGATCGAGACCGAGCGGGTGGACATCTTCTTCCTCCACGTGGGCAAAGAGGACCGGGGGAGGATCCTGGGAAAGAAGGGGAGAACGGTGGGAGCGCTGCGGACGTTCTTGGAGGGGGTTGCCGCCCGCCTCGATCGAGAAGTTGTTGTCGAGCTCATCGATTAGGACACGATGCGATTTGATATCCTGACAATCTTCCCGGAGTCTCTCTCCGGATTCTTCTTAATAGGTATCCTTGGGCAGGCCCAAGCGAAGGGCTTGATCGAGGTGCACCTTCACGATCTGCGCGAATTCACCGACGATCCACATCGAATCGTTGATGACCGTCCCTACGGCGGTGGTCCGGGGATGGTGATGAAGGTGGAGCCGTTCGTGCGCGGAATTGAGGCAATACGCCTTAAGATGAAGATCGAATCCGGCGAGAACGTGCGGGTGATCCTCCTCTCCTCGCAAGGGCGGCTCTTTCGACAGGACGATGCAATCCGCTTCTCAAAGCTTGACGGGCTGATCCTTTTGTGCGGTCGTTACCAAGGGGTGGACGAGCGGGTCCTCGCGTTCGCCGATGAGGAAATCTCGATCGGCGACTACGTGCTCTCCGGCGGGGAAGCAGCCGCCGCGGTGATCGTCGAGGCGACCTCGCGCATGATCCCTGGGATCGTGGGGCGGTTCGAGTCGGTTAAAGAGGATTCTTTCTACGCCAAGGAGTGCCTTGGCCCACCGCAGTACACACGCCCCCCGCTCTTTCGCGGTCACTTCGTCCCTCAAGTTCTCCTATCCGGAGATCACTTAAAGATCGAGGCCTTCCGTGAGAGAAAGGCCTGGGAGAAAACAACGCGTAACCGCCCCGATCTTCTTGGGGTCGATCTTGACAGGGAAAACGCTGATGGGTAACCTGTACATCGGCCTTTTGCACTTTCCGATGATAAACCGCTGTGGTGAGATCGTGGCCACGGCGACGACGTCGGTGGATGTGCATGATATTGCCCGCAGCGCCCGTACATACGGGGTAGCACGTTACTTTGTGGTGACGCCACTTACAACGCAACAGAAGATAGTCTGGCGGATACGCGGGTTCTGGACCGAAGGGGAGCAGGTGGTGGAGGAGAGTCGTCGAGGTGAGGCGCTCGAGCTTGTCTTTGTCGCCGGTGATCTGGAGGAGACAACAGATTGGATCCGCGAGGCAGAGGGGGTCTCACCACTACTGGTCGCTACCTCGGCGCGGCGGCAGGGAAAGCAGTGTATTACTTGTGCCAAGTTGAAAGAGAGATTGCTAAATGAGGGAGGGCCTGTATACATCCTGTTTGGAACGGGGTGGGGGATGGCCGACGAGTTGATCGATGTCTGCGACGTTATCCTGCCACCGATCATGGTGGAAAGTGACTTCAATCACCTATCGGTGCGGGCGGCAGTGGCGATTGTCCTCGACCGCGTGGTAGGAGAACGTTAGGAGGAGATAATGGACGACATCTTAAAAGCTGTGGAAAAAGAATACCTAAAGGAGAGGGAGGAGTTCTCTCCTGGGGACATCGTCAGGGTGCACGAGCGGGTCTCCGAGGGGTCAAAGGAGCGGATCCAGATCTTCGAGGGGATCGTTCTTAAGCGGAGCGGGGCCGGTACGCGGGAGATGGTGACCGTGCGCAAGGTCTCCTCCGGGATCGGGGTGGAGAAGACCTATCCCGTCCACTCCCCCAAGATCGAGGCCATTGAGCTCGTGAGGTCCCACCGTACCCGTCAGGCGAAACCCTACTTCCTCCGTCGCCTGCGGCGCATCCGCTAGATGAAAAGAAAAAAGAAGGAGAAGAGGCCAGCGTGGATCCTGCGCCTGGTTCGCCGTTTCGGCTATAACCCCGGGCGAGTATCAAGCGAGATCCTGGAGTGGGTTGAGGTCGGGGTCGTCGCTTTAGTCCTTGCTTTTCTTGTGATCATCTTTGTCACCGTGCGCATGCACGTACCCACTGATTCGATGTACCCAACGATCAATGGCGACCGTAGCGTCTTCAAGGCTGACAGTTTCTTTGTCGATAAGATCTCCTACCATTTTCGGGTTCCCAAGCCAGGGGACATCGTTGTCTTCTGGCACACCGAAGCGGTTCTTATAAAAAAAGTTAAAGACGGCTCACGGGCTGAACGCGCCGGTCTTAATGTTAAAGATCGGATCATCTATATAAACCAGCAAGCGGTCGCCGCCGGGGCAGATGAGATTATCGCTTCCCTCCCTGAGGGAACGCACATCTATCTCGCCTTGTATGAAGGCCGCCAACTGGACCTGGGGTTAAGAGAAGCCGGAATCGATTCACTGGCCGATTTAGGAATTTTGGGGCGGGAAAAGAGAGTACGGTATGTAAAGCGGCTGATCGCCGTAGGGGGGCAAACCGTGTATATTAAGAGCGGTGACATATATTTAAACGAAGAGAAACTTAAAGGGGAGCGCTTTGACCGCCACTACACCTCGAGCGACCCCCGTATGCGCTACGGCGTAATCCCGACCCTCGTCCCGGAAGGCAAGTGGTTTGTCCTCGGGGATAATTCTGATGACTCCTGGGATTCGCGTTTCTGGGGATTTGTCGATGAGGACGACTTCATCGGCGAGCCGTACCTGCGTGTGTGGCCGCTTCCCCGCTTTGGTCCGATGAACGGCTACTTCAGCCTTCATGGCAAAAACTAGGGGCAAGAACCCCTCCTCACCCGTTTTACGCGTGCGTGAGCTCTACGCCTTCGACGAACAGATCCGC
>JAUWYG010000139.1 GCA_030615945.1 Candidatus Bipolaricaulota bacterium
GCCGCTCGATCGTTTGCGGAGGCACGCCGAGGTGTAGCGCGCAGCTAACCGCCCCGAGAAGATTGGTCGCGTTGTGGCGGCCGATAAGCGGGCAAATCAAGCCAAGCGGCGGCTCGGCGATCTTCACGTGCAAATTGGGAACAGAACGAGTGATCGTCCCTCGTACCATTCCACTTTCTAGGCCAAAGGAAACGAGACGTCGCGTCTCCTGTTCGATGAAGGGTGCAAGCTCCAGACAGTCAGCGTTTACGACCACCGTCCCGTCGCCGGGAAGGGCGCGGACGAGTTCCCATTTCTCCTCTGCCACGGTGCTGATATCCCCAAACCCTCCCAGGTGAGCACGCCCCGCCGTTGTGAGGATCGCAATGTGCGGGGCAAGCAGCTCTGCCAGGGGGGCGATCTCACCCGGCGCGCTCGCCCCCAGCTCAAAGATGCTCACCTGGGCCGAGGTGGACATCGCAAGCAGGGCAAGCGGTAGCCCGATTTCGGTGTTGTAGCTTTCTGGTGCGGCAAAGACCTTTTTGTCCGCTGCGAGGAGATGAGCGAGGAGCGCCTTGGTGGTCGTCTTTCCGCACGATCCCGTGATTCCAACGAGTGTGGCGGAATGCTCCCTGCGCCACGCAGCAGCAAGAGTCCACAACGCCCTGAGGGGCTCCTCGACACGAATCACATTGCGTGCAGTCTCTGGAACCGCCTTGCTATCGGAAACGATTGCCCCGCATGCCCCTCGGACAAAGGCCTCTTCCAGAAACTCGTGGCCGTCCGTCCGCTCTCCCTTCAGGGCGATGAACAGATCCCCCTCCTGCACCAGACGCGAGTCGTGAATCACCCGTTCCGGCGTAGTCTCCATACTCCTGAGGAGGCAACCGTCAACGAGTCTGGCAATCTGTAGTACAGAGAACATCCTATCCCGGCTCAAATAGAAGGGCGTTCACTTCTCGTTCATCATAGAGGAAATAGCCGGTGAGCTCGGTCTCCACTTCCTCCACCCCTTGCAGCGCCTCGATGTAGGGCGAGAAGGGATCAGGAGCGAAAAGCTCAACCGTGAGGACATCGTAGCTCGGCAACTCCTCGACAGCCTCGATCAGTTCAGCCAGATTTTCAAACTCCTCGGGCGATTCCCCGCTTTCCAACAGACGCGGCCCGCCGTAGGCACGTACTACGATGTAGTCAGCTATAAGATCAATGGGAATCTCAATTTCACCTTCTTCAATCCGCTTCTCCCCGTGGTAGGTTTGGAGCTCAACCTGGTAGTGAATAATGTCTCCAGGTTCATAGATAATTTGGTCAAGTTCCAGGTGATTGATGTGCATCGCGCTTAGCTTTTGTGTGAATTGCATCGAAGCGGTGATGTTGCTTATCTTAGGATCCTGAAAGTCGTTGTACTGAAGGAAGGAGACGATGCTCGCCAGCTGCCAGGGGGGGTAGATGGCGACGTCTTTAGTGCTCAAGAAGACGTCGCGCCGCTTAAGTGGAGTTGGCATCCCATCCCCAAAAATCTGATAGGTGACCTCTACCGTCCCCTGACCGATCCGATCGAGAGTCGCATCGATCGCCTCAAACCCGCTTGCCAGAAGGAGTACAGGCATTATGCGCGGTTCATCAACAAGTTCGATCTGAAAGTCCTCACTACGTCCAGCATCACGCTCGAAGACGTCGAGCGACAGGGTAATCAAGTCCACCGACCGGTCGATCAACCCGCCGATCCCTGGGATACGATCCTCGAGGATGGCTCCCAGTGACTCACCGAGGGTTCCCAGTTTGAACGAGGCATCGTAGGCCTTCATGGTGTCATAGATATACGCGCTGGTCAGGGGGAAGGCGGCTTCACCGTTTAAGAGAAAGGGATGGCCAAAGCCGATGATCGCATCCCCCTCTCGGTAGGTGAGCGTCCCTAACGCGCCGATTGTGACATCGCCGCTCGCCAGGGCAACCCCGATCGCACTGCCGGGTTCTAGCGCATCCCCATCGATAAAGCTGCCACTCTTCCCCCCTGAAACAGGATTGAGGGTCAGACCAAATGAGGAGAGCCCGCATACGACAGGGTGAATCCCCAACGGGAGGAACTCCACTAAGAGACCCTCGGGGGCTGCCATGGAGTCAGCACCCTCCATCAGGATCTTGAGGGCCCGTCCAGAGAGACCGGTGACCAAAAGGGGCGAAGAGACCGGGTAGGTGAAGATAGTGTCAGGAGAACCTTTTAAGAGATCGGTGTGGGGTGGTCGATCGAGCTCGACCAGCTGCACCTCTGCTAGAAGTGCCTCTTCCCGCGGACCCAAGGAGAAGGTATCACCCTTTATGGATTCAATGATGCCGAGCATCTCTTCGATCGGGGTGACCAGGCCGATCGGAGTGATCTCCTTTGACCAGGCGGCGGCGCGACTCAAGGCACCGATCAGCTTTCCATCGATATAGACCGGGCTTCCGCTCATCCCTTGGGAAATCCCACCTGAGCGGCCGATCGCCTCTCCGCTCACCCGAACGACAATGAAGTCGGAGTGGGTTTTGGGTTCATCGACCACTCCAAGGACCTCTACCGCAAATTCACTGATCGTATTAGAGGAGACGATCGTTTTTCCGATCCCCCTCATCCCGATTTCGATCTCGTCCAGAAAGAGGAATGCCTCTCGGTCATAGGCAAATCCAACAATGACACTAAAGATCAAAAGGACTCCACACAAGATCACACTCGCTCTGCTCACGTTTCCTCCTTAGTTACGCTTCTACCCTCTCTCCCTAGAACCTTCCCTTATCCGGAAATGACCAATTCGACTGACTCCCTAAGCTTAGTCGAGTGAGACGCAATTGGCAAAAGAAAAGTAAGTCAGCATCCGTTGCCTGAGAGGCCCTCGGCCGCTACCGTATAGAACGATGATGAAACGGGTCCTGTGGATTGTCGCCATAGCAACGCTAGCTGTCTGCCTTGCTGTTTCACTGTGGGGCGATCTCGTCCGCGTCCGCTGGGAAGCGAAAAACAAGGGTTTCGTCCTGTTGGTGCGGGCCGATGAAACAAAGGGAATCCCTCTTTTAAAACTTGCCGAGGCCGGAATCGG
>JAUWYG010000003.1 GCA_030615945.1 Candidatus Bipolaricaulota bacterium
AACCTGAAACCCCTCCTGATCGAGGAGGTAGCGGACCAGAGGTCCGGCAACGAGGCCGGCACCAAGGACCAGTACTTTCTTCACGTTAGGTCTCCTTTCTCACGTTCCGGGGTTCTAAAGGTACTTCTTCAGGTAGCTATAGTCCGGGGTCAGCTCGCCACGATAGGCGATCACAGCCCGCTTGATCGGTGCAGGAAGATCGCACGCATCAAAATCACCGGTGAAGTCGGCCTGCGCGATTCCAGGGATGTACCCTTTCAGCACTCCACTGAAATAAACTGATGCCTCACGTGGAAGCTCGCTTGGAAGGATGTCCACCGCCATGATCACTGGTCCATCCCCTTCCACCCCATCGATCGCTTGATCATCGGCCACATTATAGACATAGACAGGGTTGTGAGGATCGGTGGACTTAATCGTGCACTCGATTGCCCCCTCCACATCGCAGCTTATGTCCCCGATCACCCGTAGGCGTGGCTGGCCCTTCTCATACATCTTTTTAACCACTGCCTTGGTAACTAGCCGGGGATAGACCGTGTCCCAATAAATGGCATTGACAAGGACACTCAGATGCGCGAGGTAGCGCTTGAAGATGCCCTGGTAGCGCTCAGGGTGCTTGTAGTACTCTTGTAGGTCGAAAGGTCGCTTTGAGTCGACCCGCTTTACCATGTCCTCTTCCTTGAACACAACCTTGTATAAGACGTCGTTTAACGCCGTTTGTCCCTCTGTCAGCGAGGTGAGATCATGCGCGCTGATCTCACGTACTGGCAGAAGGTCAAGGATCTCCTGCGCCCCGCGCGAGACGTTCCCATAGCCAGCAAAACCGACAACCAGAGGAGTGATCGCCTCGGGCAACCCTGCATCTGCGATCCGCTCGCCAACGCGCCGGATCGCCTCCTTCGCCGCGGCGAGATCCCGGTAGTCCAGGGCACGGTTGACTCCCTCGAAGAAACTGGGAATCCCCTCCCAGGCAAGGCGCTTACCTAGCGCCCACAGGGTATCAATCATCCCGGCAAGACCTGCGTAGTTGCCGAAGAAGATCAGCCGACGGCCATCCTCGTCGGTCACTTTTTCGTAGTCGATCAAGGTGCAGCGAAGCTCGAGCATGCGGCTCAACATCGCCATATTGTAGCTCTGTCCCTTGATAGTGTGCGAGAAGAAAACGTAGGTCTTCCCCTTCTCAAGGACAGGAATGGGGAGCTCCTTAATCCCGACTATAATCGGGCAGGAGGAGAGATCCTCTGCAACTTCAATGCCGAGTTGTCGATACTCCTCATCGGTGAAGATACGTTTTTGTGAACGCTGAGCGACGATCTCGAGGCGGTCTTTCTCGACCAGTTTTTTAACATCCTGAGGGATCAGTGGAACACGCCGCTCCCACGGGTATTTGTCCTCCCGGCGAATTCCGACCCTTTGCGTCATGGCTACTTGCTCTCCTCTCTGCATCTCCAACGGCCAGTGTGACTTCGTCGGCGCGGCGAGTATACAGAAGCCTTAAAAGGGCAGCAACCTACTTGACAGGAAACCAAGAACTGTGGTAAAGTAATTTTTTGCAACTTCTAATAAGGAACGCGAACAACAAAGGACGGCAGAAGCGTTCTTAATGAGCGTGCCTTTGTATAGAACTTGTATAGAAGAGGATCCGATGTAATAATGCGTGGGGGTTGACATGAATGACCTGAGCGAAGCGGATTCCAACAGCTCGATCGAAGATTTCGTTGTAAATCTGGATGACCCGATAGTTGTTAGCAAATCGGCCTTTTGCATCTCCACATTCGGACACCACGCCTCTCTTCAGTGTCAGATATTCCGCGGAAGGCCGTAAGATTTCTTAACGAGGAGGTGATAGCAAGAACAAAGGCAATCCGCAGGAGAGGATCCTGAGAATCGCAGTACTTTGCAAGGAGGTAAGAAGTGAAACGACTTGGGTTTTTACTATTGGTGTTCGTCATGGCTGGTTCTGTCGCCCTATTCGGCGCTGACAAGGAACCAATCCGGATTGGGATGATTGCGTCTATCACTGGAGACGCCGCTGAAATGGGCATTGAGTTTATGGAAAGTGTGCTAGTTGCCGTGGATTTGATAAATAGTAGAGGAGGCATACATGGCTATCCGCTATCGGTTTCCATTGTCGATGGCCAAAGCGATCCGGCGGCGTTCGCCCTGAAGGCTCACCGACTAATCGATAACATTAAGGTCATCGCTGGGTTTGGGGCATGCGACATCTCCTTCGCGACGGCGGCCGGAGAGGTTTTCCAGGCGAAAAAGACAGTATTTACAGACATTGCGGGGACGACCCCGACTATTCCTCTGGTTGGCGACTACATGTTCATGACGCCGATTCCCGATAATGACCAGGGAAGAGCCGTTGCAATGTACATAAATGACGTGCTCGGTTATAAGAAGACAACGATCTTCAAAGACATTGCGAGCGCGTACGGAACAAAACTGACGGAGTACTACATCCACTTTCTCAAGGAATTCTCCGACGACCCGAATCCGGTACCGCTTGTGGTCACCTACGAGACGTTTGACGAGGACTTCTCGCCCCAGCTAACGCGGATCAAGGCGCAAGCGGAGAAGTTGGGTCTTGAAGCGATCGTGCTTCCGACATGGCCGCGCGACGCGCCGACGATTGCCGTGCAGGCAAGGGCCTTGGGGATTGACCTTGCTTTCATCGGCACGGACGGCGTGGATACCACGGCGTTGATTGATGTAGGCGGTGATTCGGTAGAGGGCATGGTTTACGCCACGCACTACGATCCGAGCATCCCGGGGCAGCCGCAGATATGCCTGGACTACGTTGAGGAGTTCCGCGCTCGATACGACTACGACCCGGGGGCCTTCGGAACGATGGCCTACGATTCGCTGATGATCATGGTTGAGGCTGTCAAGGCCGTCATCGATGAGAAGGGCGAAGCCTGGTGGGACAGCGCCGGCCTGGCCGACAAGCGGACGGCCACGAGGGACAAAGTGGCCACGATGACCTTCCAATGGACGTCGCAGGCTTTCAGCTTCACTCCTGAGGGTTGGCCGAGAAGAGCTCTAGTTTGGAGGGTCGTTGAGAACGGAGAACGCGTGTTCTACGATTTCCAATCCTATGAAGACTACACGCCGGAAGGCGTAGAGACGCTCCCGTTCAAGTAGAGAAGGACCAAAGCGGAGGGGAGGGAGCTAAAGCCTCATCCCCTCCGCATACTACTGATACCGCGCATGAACTCTGCAATTGGAAAGAGGAGGTGCTCTTGCCTGGGGACAACAACCAGCGAGAAACTGGTCCAATTCTGAAGATAGAGGGTTTGAACAAGAGCTTTGGCGGCCTGCAAGCGGTCTTGGACTTCTCGCTCAGTCTGGAAACGGGCGAGCTAAAGGGATTGATTGGTCCCAACGGCGCTGGGAAAACGACCGTTTTCCATCTGATTACCGGCTTTCACAAACCGAATAGTGGGAGAGTGGTATTTAAGGGGATTAATATCACCGCTCAATCCCCGAATAGGGTAACAAAACTGGGGATAGCGAGAACCTTTCAGAAGATACGGATGCTCGAAAATATCAAAGTAATAGACGCGATGAAGACAGCTTTTTATCTACAGAAGCCCTACAATGTCCTCGATGTGTTGTTCCAAACGCCCAAGTATGGTCGCGAGGAAAGGCAGCTAGAGGAGAAGGCCCTGGAGTTCTTGACCTTCTTTGGCATCGCTCACCTAGCGAATGACCTGGGAAGCGATCTACCCTATGGCTTACAAAGGAGGGTTGGTATTGCCCGTGCTTTGGCCTTATCCCCTGAACTCCTGCTACTTGATGAGCCTACATCGGGATTGAATACAGTTGAAACTGATGAGCTTGTTGAAATAATTTTAGAAATAAAGGACAAATTTGGTCTGAGCATTATCCTTGTCGAACATGATATGAGAGTCATTATGGACAAGGGTATATGTGACAGCATTGTCGTCATGCACCAGGGAGCTGTCATCACAGAGGGAACCTGTGAGGAGCTCCAGGAAGATGAGCGAGTGATCGAGGCGTATCTGGGAGCTGGGGTCGCATGAGCACAGAACTATTGCTTGAATTGAGCGAAGTCACCGCCGGCTATGGCAAGATGCCCGTTTTGCATGGAGTGAGCATCAAGTGTCATCGGGGCGAAATCGTGACGTTGCTGGGGGCAAACGGAGTGGGTAAGACAACGACGCTGAGAACAATTCTCGGCCAGCTAAAGCCCCGGGACGGCGAAATCAAATTCAATGGAGCAGACATAACGCGCCTGCCGCCGCACAAGACCGCGGCGCTCGGCGTCGCTCACAGCCCTGAAGGTCGAAACATATTTGGGAATCTGACCGTGATAGAAAACCTACGCGCTGGAGCCCATCTTCTCAAAACCCGCAAGGAGCTTAAAGAGCACCTCGATCGGGTATACTCCATGTTCCCGCGCCTTAAGGAAAGGAGAACCCAGATAGCGGGATCGCTCAGCGGGGGCGAGCAACAGATGTTGGCGATGGGGCGAGCGTTGATGAGCAACCCCCGTTTGATGCTGCTCGACGAACCTTCTTTGGGCCTCGCGCCCCAACTGGTGAAGTTGGTTGCCGATACGCTTACTGAGGTCAACCGAACGGGGACCTCAGTGTTGCTCGTGGAGCAGAATGCCAGACTGGCGTTAGAAATATCAAGGTATGGCTACGTCATGGAAAAAGGGGCCATTGCTCTAGAAGGCAACGCCAAGGAGTTAGGCGCGAATGAACAAGTCAAGAAGGTGTACTTGGGAATCGCTTAGTTCATATAAGGTAAGAGCACATGAACGGGAGGCTGTAGCGGATGACATATTTCATTCAGCAGATGTTGAACGGCGTTTGCTGGGGAAGCATTCTTGCAATGCTGGGAGCAGGCTACACCATGACCTTTGGAATCATCGGACTGGTCAACTTCGCTCACGGTGAGATCTTCATGGCCGGTGCTTTCGCGGCCTACTTTGCTCTGCATGTTGCAGGCCTTCCCTTCGGGGTGGCCGCCGTGCTTGGCATACTAGGGGCAATAGCGATCGGATTACTGGTAGAAAGAATCGCTTTTCGGCCGGTTCGGGGTTCAGGCATGATCACGCTTTTTATTACCTCCTTTGCAGCCTCAATCGGGATAAGAACCCTATTTGTCATGCTGTTTACCGACAGAGCAAAGCCTTTCTCAATGCCCGCATTCTTAAAAGGAGCGTATCTGATCGGTGATTTGTTTATCTTTAAGAAGACGATAGCTGTTGTTATCGTACTTGTAGTTGTAGGTGCTCTGCTCATGTATCTGGTGAAAAAGACCAAGACCGGTATTGCGATGCGTGCGATGTCCTATGATTCTGAAACAGCCCAGAGCATGGGAATAAACACGGAGAAGATCATCATCATTACCTTCATCATCGCATCAGCCCTGGCTGGTGTTGCGGCGATCATGTGGGGGGTTTCATACGGGCGCATCCGATCCAGCATGGGGATGATGCCCGTCGTCGACGCCTTCATCGCTTCTGTCATAGGAGGACTAGGTAATGTCTTCGGCGCTATCGTGGGTGGTCTCATACTCGGGATCGGTGAGACCCTCTTCGTAGCCTATCTGCCACCAGAGTTAATTGGCTTAAGAACGCTCTTTGTCTGGATCGTCCTTTTCATCATCATTATCGTCAAGCCAAGTGGGCTCTTCAGAGCGAATGTCAAGTAAAGGAGAAGATTGTGAGAGTTAGAGAAGGATTTACTGCTGTCGCAAGATACCCTATCGGGATTGGGCTGGTCGTGCTCGTGCTCTTCTTATTGGATCGATCCCTACCCGGTTTCTGGCTTACCCTGTTCCTGCTGTTCGGGATAAACACCATATTGGCCGTTTCGTTAAACATCACGAATGGTTGGGCAAATCTATTCTCCATTGGGCATGGGGGAATTATGCTCGCAGGAGGGTATGCGGCCGCACTTTTTACTCTCCCTGTCTTCTTTAAGGTCGATATCATAGGCTTGCATCTGCCTGGCTGGATTTTGAATGTGCAGATCCCGTTTCTGCCCGCCTTGCTTTTGGGTGGGGTCGTTGGGAGCATTGTCGGCATCCTGCTCGCCTTGCCTGCCCTACGCCTGCGAGGCATCTACTTTATCCTGGTCACCTTGGGGTTCAACCTCATCATGGTCTCCATCGCGGAGAACCTTCCGAATTACACGAACGGGGCGATGGGGTTGAGGCAGTTTCCCCTATACACTAATGTATGGTGGGTATGGGGGATCGCATTCCTAGTGATCTATATCGCATTGAGGTTGAGAAAGAGTTATATTGGGCGCGCCTTTATCGCCATAGGGCGAGATCAGGAATTAGCCGAGCACATGGGGATCAACCTATTGAAGTACAAAATATATGCTTTTGGACTAAGCACGTTCTTCACCGCGATAGGGGGAATCCTATGGGTCCACTTGATACTGAACCTCTTTCCCAACGCATTTAGTTTAGCGCTTGTCTTTCACGTGGTCACGATGATCGTTATCGGGGGCATGGGAAGCGTCAGCGGTGCCGTAATCGGTGCTGCTATCATTACCGGCTTCACGGAGGTCCTAGCCCCTATCGAGGAAGGCTTTCAGGTTTTTGGCGTTCAAGTGCCTCACTTATTTGGGCTCACTACCCTGCTCCTTGCAGTGGTATTGATCTTGATTCTGATACTGCGACCACAGGGAATCATGGGGGAGGGAGAGTTCTCCCTGCAGGGATTGCGCAAGCGCCTGTCAAGATCAAAGGCAGAATAATCTGGGCCACTTTCAAGCGGGACGTTGTCTCTCAAACAAAAGCGAGGGAGAATTGATAGCTTCAAACTCCGCTGTAACGATGCGCGATATCTATCTCGCCAAGCAGCGGATCGCTCCAATTGTCTTGCGGACCTCTCTGGTCAGTAGCCCTATGTTGGAAGACCATGTAGGCACCTTTGTCTATTTAAAGCTTGAGGGGTTGCAGGAGACAGGTTCTTTTAAGATTCGTGGAGCTACTAATAAGATGCTCAACCTCACCGAGGAAGAAAAGACAAGAGGAGTCATCGCCGTCTCCACCGGCAACCACGGTCGGGCGGTCTCCTATGTGGCCAAGACATTGGGCATCCAGGCGGTAATCTGCCTCTCGGAGGGAGTTCCCCGGAACAAGATTGATGCGCTGAAACGCCTCGGCGCCGAGATCGTGATGCATGGCAAGACCTACGATGATGCCACGGAGCACGCGTTTGGGCTCCAGAAGAAACGGGGGTTGACGATGATTCACCCGTTTGATGATCCGTTTGTCATCGCTGGTCAAGGCACCATCGGCTTGGAACTGTTGGAGGACCTCCCCGAGATCGATACGGCCATTGTGCCGCTCTCAGGAGGCGGGCTGATCTCAGGGATCGCATTGGCCCTCAAATCTGCTATTCCTGCGATTCGAGTGATCGGGGTCACGATGGATCGCGCACCGGTGATGTACCATAGTTTAAGGGCCGGCAAACTGATAGAGATGGAAGAAGAGGAGACGATCGCCGACGCCCTGGTAGGAGGGCTCGGTCCGGTCAATCACTATACCTTCCGCATGTGCCAAGACTACGTTGACGAGGCCGTCTTGGTTTCGGAGGAGGAGATCGCGGAGGCGATGGCCTTTTGCTTGGAGCAGCATCGCCTTGTTGTAGAGGGCGGTGGGGCCGTGGGGATAGCAGCACTTCTGCATCGAAGGGTGGGAGAGCTTGGGCGCAACGTGGTAGTCGTTCTTAGTGGCAGCAATGTCGGGTTGTCACTGCTCTTGGAGGTAGCTCAGAAGCGCCGTGATTACGGGAGCTAATTGCCGGGATCTGTTTCTTACTCTAAGAGTTACATAATATCGAGGTATAAAAGGGGTACATCGCATGAGCACTTTTCAGCCATTTGTCATGGAACGCATGATGTCCAAATGGGAGAACGTGGTGGACTACAACCTGTCAGAGAGCGGGGTTCACCCCATCACCGCCCGCGAGCTGGTGGACGACCCAGCGGTGGTTGAGGAACTGCTGACTACCGAGCTGGGTTATCCTCAGGCAAACGGCATTTCCGAGCTGCGAGAGCAGATCACTTCCCTCTATCCCGGGGCTGGCCCCGACAATGTGCTTGTCACCGTCGGCTGTGCCGAGGCCAATTTTAACGCACTGCAAACCCTTCTTAGGCCGGGAGAGGAGATTGTGGTCATGCTTCCCAATTACATGCAGATCTGGGGCGTCGCTCAAAACCTTGGCGCGAAAGTACGAGCCTTTCATCTCAAAGAAGATCTGGGCTGGGCCCCGGACCTGGATGAATTAAACGATGTCATTACGGAGCAAACGAAGCTCATCGCCGTCTGTAACCCGAACAACCCCACCGGCCATATCCTCACCGAAGTGGAGATGGAGGCGATCGTTGCCGCTGCTGAGCGGGCAGGGGCCTGGCTCCTTGCCGATGAGGTCTACAGCGGATCCGAGCGGCTGACCGATATCCAGACACCCTCCTTCTGGGGCCGGTACGACAAGGTGCTGGCGACAAACAGCCTGAGTAAGGCCTATGGCCTCCCAGGACTGCGGATCGGTTGGGTGGTAGGGCCGGTAGAGACGGTGGATGAGATCTGGGCCCGCCATGAATACACGGCGATCAGTGCGACCATGCTCGCCAACAAGCTCGCAGCGATTGCACTGTCTCCGAAGGTACGCCCCCGCCTGCTCCAGCGCACTCGCAGCTACATCCGCCGTGGCTTTCCCATCTTGGAGGAATGGCTGGCGCGCCACGAAGGCACCTTCACTCTGGTTCCTCCGCAGGCCGCGGCGATCGCCTTCATTCGCTATCATCTCGATATCAACTCCGCGGAATTAGTAGAGCGGCTGATGCATGAGAAGAGCGTCTTCATCGTTCCAGGAGACCACTTCGGCATGGACCATTATCTGCGGATCGGTTTTGGCCTGCCGCCTGACTATCTTCAGGCAGGGCTGGACCATATCCATGGGTTGATTGTTGAGCTCCAGAGATAAGCGGTCGTTGAAGAAGCACTCGGCAGAAACGGCGGCTGGACACACCACGAAGGAGGTGAAGATGGAGGTCACCATATTGACGGAGTCTGAGATTCGGAGATGCGTAGGGATGGACCAAGAGGCGATTGAGATCGTTGAGGATGGTTTTACTCGCTTGGCTAATGGGATGGCCACCATACCACCCATAATGCGAGTTGACATCCCGGAGAATAAAGGTGAGGTGGACGTCAAGACCGCCTATATACGGGGACTCGACAGCTTTGCCATCAAGATAGCCTCAGGGTTCTTCGAAAACTACCGCTTGGGTTTGCCCAGTGGCAGTGGCCTAATGGTGATCGTGAGCGCCAAGACCGGCGTCCCTGAGGCGCTCATGTTGGATAACGGCTATCTGACTAATGTGCGCACTGGCGCTGCGGGCGCAATAGCAGCCAAGTATCTTGCCCGTGAGAAGATCGATACAGCCGGCGTCATCGGGGCTGGTGCACAAGCTCGCTACCAGATGATGGCTCTAAAGCTAGTGCGTGACTTTCGGAGACTGATGATCTACGGCATAATTCCCGAGGAGGTTGAGCAGTACGCTTCAGAGATGGCACCAGTGCTAGGTGTGGAGATCATGAAGGCGGAGGATGCAGAGGCTGTTGTCAGAGGCAGCGATGTCGTAGTAACAACGACGCCATCGCAAGATCCTTACCTGAAGGCCCAGTGGTTACACCCCGGACTACACATCACAGCGATGGGAGCTGATGCTGAGGAGAAGCAGGAGCTGCACGCTGACGTGCTGCGTCATGCTGATCTTCTAGCCTGTGACCGGAAATCGCAGTGTTTTCGCCTGGGTGAGTTACATCACGGACTGGAGGAAGGCATTATTCTCCAGGATGACGAGATCATCGAGCTGGGACAGCTTTCCTCCGGCCGAAAGCCTGGCCGTAGATCGGATGAAGAGATCACTATATGTGATCTAACTGGTGTCGGTGTACAGGATACGGTGATAGCCTTGCTGGCCTATCGAAAGGCAACGGAAAAGGGTCTGGGAGAACCGATCGAGGCCTGAGGTGCAAACCAAGCTTTAAGACATGGTCTAACTGGTAACCTGTTTGCGGACAATATAAGGCACTTTATGAGGAGATGATTCTATTATGTGGTTTAAGCGTATGGCGATAGAGAGGGAGTCTCCTGAGGAATACGGGTATGGTGCCATCGACTACAACTTGAGTGAGAGCTCGGTCCCAGATCGCTACCTCCGTGGAATAGACATCGATCTGGGGAAAATTCTTATGTGCTACGGCCATCACTGGGGGCAACCTGCCCTTCGCGAACAGATCGCCGAACAGTATGACGGGCTTCCCTTTGATCAGATTCTCGTGACCGGTGGTGCTGCAGAAGCCCTGTTTGTCGTCGCGGCCACACTTCTCAAACCGGGCGATCACGTAGTCGTGGAGCATCCAAACTATCCCTCCAACTACGAGGTGCCGCGCTCGTTGGGCTGCACAGTGGATGTCCTTCCTTTACACTTCAAAGCCCAATTCGAATTAGACGTAGACAGGCTCAAGCACCTGGTAACTCCACAGACCAAACTGATCAGCCTCACTCATCCGCATAACCCAACAGGAACGATGATTTCCGAAGACACCTTAGAAGCGGTCATCGCGATAGCTGAATCTTCTGACACTTTTCTCATCTTCGATGAGACCTATCGCGAGCTCACCTTTCATGCGAAACTGCCAACCGCAGCGTCCTTGAGCCCAAAGGCAATCAGTATATCGACCCTCTCAAAAGCATACGGTTGTCCAGGAATTCGCATTGGATGGATTGCAATGCAAAACACTTCTCTCCTGGAATCCTTTCTTGCCGCGAAAGAGCAGATCAACATCTGTAACTCAGTGGTCGATGAGAAGATTGCCCTCTCAGTCCTAGAAAGGAAAGACCAGTTGATTAGCGACGGCAACGCCCATGTGCAAGCGAACTTCGAGGTCTTAAGCGACTGGATGAAGACTCAGACCGATCTGGAATATATACGCCCCAAAGGAGGAGCAGTGTGTTTTCCTAGGATCAGGGAAGATATGGAAGTCGATGTAAGGGAATTTTACCGCTTACTGTGGGACCGTTACAAAACCTTTGTTGGCCCAGGTCACTGGTTCGAGCAGGATGACCGGTACTTCAGGATTGGCTATGGATGGCCCACAAGGCAGGAGCTAGCGACTGGTCTTGAGAATATCGCAATGGCGCTCGATGAAGCAAAAAGTGGGCACAGTTCCAGGGCTGCGCGTCGAGACTTCTAGGTGATGAGAGTTCCGACATCGATGTCCTTTTGCACGGTCAAAAGTACACATTCGTTGCCATCGTCCTTTTCGGCACAAAGGAGCATCCCTTCCGAGATTTCTCCGGCAAAGCAGGCTGGCTGCAGATTAACCAAGACGATGATCGTCTGATGAACCAATTCCTCTTTCGAATAGTAGGGTACCAAACTGGTAACAATTTGCATTGGGTCATCCGCACCAATGTCGACTTGCAATCGATAAAGTTTGTCCGTCTTTGGTACCCTTTGCACCTCCAGAATCTTGCCGACCCTAATCTGCAGTTTCTTCCAATCATCAAAGCTAAGGTTCTCCATGCTCATCCTCCTCGAGTAAAGATAGCGGAGATTAAGAATCCTTTGGGTCACAGTTGTACCTCTAAAGTTGCGAGGTTGCCAACTCGGAAGGGCTCTGACCACTTGGTTTGGCTTTTTGGGGAAGTAATGGATCGGATGCGAAGGCTATTCCTTCAGACTGGCTTGTTGAGAGTCGTAGCATTTGGATCGAGGTCCCAGTACCATTTAGGGAAGCTCTAGCTAGGAGTGCTCTTGGATACGCCACCTGGAGCAAAATGATCAAATGTTGATCAAAAATCTGATGGTCTTAGTCTTGTAACCATCGATCCCTAAAAATCGTTTCAGCAAGGGGGGATGCGCTATAAAGTATGGAACATGCGGCGGAGATGTCCCAAGGCATCCGGGGGAAAAGATGCCTTGGGGGAACCAAACGCCATCACCTGGTGGCTGATAAAGGAGGCAGTACGTATGAGCGAAAATCGAGCAATCGTTTACCCCTACATTCCGAACTCCGTGCCCAGGGTAAAACAGGAGATGCTCAAGGGGGTAGGGGCGAGGAGTGAAGAGGACTTCTACGAGGATGTCCCCGAAGCTCTCCGACTCAAGAAGCCTCTGAATCTACCCGAATCGCTTCTGTCCGAATGTGCATTGAAACGGCATGTGGAGGGAATCCTTTCGAGAAATAGGACCTGTCAGGAGTGTCTCAGCTTTTTGGGAGCGGGATGCTACCAACACCATGTGCCCGCAGTATGTGATGAGATCAATCAGCGCAGTGAGTTCCTCACCGCCTACGCCGGTGAGCCGTACGATGACCACGGTCGGTTCCAAGCGCTGTTCGAGTATGCCAGTATGATGGGTGAGCTTCTGAACATGGATGTCGTCAATGTGCCGACCTATGATGGCTTGCAGGCTGCAGCGACCTCCGTCCGCATGGCGGCAAGGATCACCGGACGCCAGGAAGCCTTGATCGTTAAGACGATCCATCCTGCAGTCCTATCGAAGATCAGGGACTACTGTGCCCCAAATCTACAGATCAGGCTTCTTGATTACGATGCCAAGACTGGCCAGATCGATCTGTCGGCACTCCAAGCTGCCATCTCGTCGAAAACAGCAGCCGTCTATTTCGAGAATCCCTCCCACCTTGGTTCCCTCGAAGCACAAGGAGATGAGATCGCCGAAATTATCCACGACCATGGGGGAATCTGCGTCGTTGGTGTCGATCCGATCTCGTTGGGTGTAATGGCTCCTCCAGTGGACTATGGTGCCGATATCGTCTGTGGCGACATTCAGTCGCTGGGGATGCACATGCAATTCGGTGGTGGCCATGCCGGGTTCATCGCCACACGCGATGAAGAGAAGTACGTGATGGAGTATCCGTCCCGCCTGTTCGGAATTGCCCCGACATCTGTAGAAGGCGAGTACGGTTTCGGTGATGTGGCCTATGAGCGGACCTCGTTTGCAGAACGGGAGGAGGGCAAGGAGTTTGTGGGCACGGCTTCTGCCTTATGGGGGATCACGGCAGGGGTGTACTTGGCACTGATGGGGCCGCAGGGGATGCAGGAACTCGGCGAGGGCGTGATGCAACGCGCGAAGTACCTGATGGCTAAGCTTTCGAAGATAGACGGGGTCAAGGCGCCGATCTTTGCAGCCCCTCATTTCAAGGAGTTCGGGGTCAATTTCGATGGCACGGGCAAGGCTGTGGCGGAAATCAACGCAGCGCTTCTAAACTACAAGATCTTTGGTGGGAAGAGCCTAACCAGCGAATTCCCCGAGCTTGGCGAGAGCGCCTTGTATTGCGTGACCGAAGTTCACACGAAAGCTGATCTGGACCGATTGGTCGATGCCTTGACTGAGGTGGTGAGCTAAAATGCAGAGCATAACCGAGAAGCGCTACACCGATGGGCGGCCTAACTTGCGCCGGTTCCACCAGGCGAAGTGGGACGAACCGATCATCTTTGAACTCAGTAACCCGGGAGAGCGGGGGATTCTCCCTCCCCCGATTGAGGATGGGATACGCGACGCGGTGGGCGATGTCGCGTCCGCGCTTCCTGACATGCTGCGGCGCAAGACGCCCCTTGACCTCCCCGAGATGGCCCAGCCGCAGGTCGTCCGGCACTACATGCGTCTGTCGCAAGAGAACTTGGGGCTTGACCTTAACATCGACATCGGTCAAGGCACGTGCACGATGAAATACAGCCCGAAGATCAACGAACAGCTGGCCCGCACCCCACAGATCACCGAGCTTCATCCGCTACAGCCGGAAGAGACGGTGCAGGGAATCCTCGAGATCATGTACAAGTTCGAGCAGATCCTCAAGGAGATCTCGGGGCTGGATCGATTCTCCTTGCAGCTGGGAGCCGGATCAGCCGCGATCTACGCGGCGGCCTCTATCATCCGTGCGTATCATGCCGCGCGCGGAGACACCGGGCAGCGGGATGAGATCATCACGACGATCTTCTCCCACCCCTCCGATGCGGCGTGTGCTAAGACAGCGGGATTCAATGTCATTACCCTTTATCCGGATGACGATGGCTATCCGGATTTAAACGCGCTTAAGGAAGCGGTCTCTGAACGAACAGCCGGCCTGATGACCGCCAACCCCGAGGACACCGGGATCTTCAATCCCCGGATTGCCGAATTCGTGGATGTGGTTCACAAGGCCGGGGGACTCTGTTTCTACGACCAGGCAAACGCGAACGGCGTCCTGGGAATAACCCGAGCCAGGAAAGCCGGCTTTGACCTGTGTCACTTCAACCTGCACAAGACCTTCTCCACCCCCCACGGCTGCGGCGGACCCGGCGCGGGGGCGCTCGGCGTCATCGAGGCCCTTTCCCCATTTCTCCCCACACCGGTGGTGGCGTATGCCGGGAACCGTTACTACCTCGACCACAATCGCCCGCAGAGCATTGGCAAGGTGCGCGCCTTCTACGGCGTCGCGGGCAATGTCCTGCGCGCCTACGCCTGGGTGATGAGCCTCGGCGCAGAGGGACTCATGGAGGTCTCCAAGACCGCGGTTTTAAACAACAACTACCTTTTAAAGAAGATGTTGGAGATCCCTGGGGTCAGCGCCCCCTATGCCAAAGGAAAGTGGCGTATCGAGCAGGTTCGCTATAGCTGGGAGAAACTGTGTAAGGAGACCGGCGTCCATTCCGAGGAGATCGGGTTGCGCGCGGCGGATTTCGGGGTGCACTATTGGACGAGCCACCATCCGTTCATCGTGCCCGAACCATGTACCCTTGAGCCGACGGAATCCTTCTCCAAGGCGGATCTCGATGAGTACGTGGAGATCTTGAAGCACGTCGCGCACGAAGCCTACACCGATTCGGACAGGGTGAAGACAGCGCCACACAACAGCACCGTGCACCGGACCGATCAGGCCCCATTCGATGACCCATCTCAGTGGGCGATTACGTGGAGAGCCTATCTCAAGAAGACCGAGAGAGGCAAGAAGGGCTGAATGTCTTATGTCAATATGCGCTGATCACGGGAGGAGGTTGGGGCTCATCGTCAATCCGGTTGCAGGTCTCGGTGGAAGGGTCGGGCTCAAAGGGAGCGATGGAGCAGCAATCCAGCAGCAGGCATTGCGGCTGGGCGCTGTCCCGCAGTCGCTTCATCGCGCGGCGCAAGTGCTGGAACGCCTCAAACCGATCAAGGATGAGCTCATGCTTTACACCTATCCGGCTGAGATGGGAGAAGAGGCGGCAAAACGTTGTGGCCTGGATCACACAGTCATCGGTTCGATTGTGGCGGGCCAGACCACCGCGGCCGATACCGCGCGTGCTGCTCGAGAGATGCAACGGTTGGGGGTGGATCTGCTTCTGTTTGCCGGCGGGGACGGAACGGCAAGGGACATCATCGATGCGATCGACGATACCCTGCTTGTACTTGGGATTCCCACGGGAGTGAAGATGCAGTCAGCAGTATTCGCGGTAAGCCCGATCAGTGCGGGGGACCTCACTTTGGCGAGCCTGCAAGGACGTATCCGACGCGAGCGCGAGGCGGAAGTAATGGATATCGATGAAGACGCGCTTCGGCAGGGCATCGTCACTGCTAAGTTGTATGGGTATCTCAGAGTTCCGCACGAGGACCGGTTGGTCCAAGGCGCAAAGACTCCAAGCAGTGGAAGGGACAAGGCTGCCATGGAGACCATTGCTCTCCAAATCATCGACCACATGGAGGATGAGCCTCTATACATTGTCGGGCCTGGGACGACAACCCGCGCGATCCTGTCCAAGCTGGGGTTGGATAAGACGCTCATCGGTGTGGATGTCGTGTGGAAAGACAAGCTTCTCGCGAGTGACGTCAATGAGGCGCAACTCCTGAACCTTCTCGAAGGCCGCACCTCAAGGATCATCGTCACCCCGATAGGAGGGCAGGGGTACCTATTCGGAAGGGGGAATCAGCAAATCAGCCCCAAGATCATCAAGCAGGTTGGGAAAGCGAATATCATTGTGGTAGCGACCCCGGAAAAGATGGATGCGTTGAGGGGGCGACCGTTCTTGGTCGACACCGGTGATCCGGAAACGGATCGATGGCTCAGCGGCTATACCCGCGTCGTGTGTGGATATGGAGAATACAGCATTTACAAGATCTCTTATGCCGGTGAAAATTGATCCTGAAACGGAAGCGCTAAAGGGCGCGGCGTAGCGGAGTCAGCAAGGAGCAAAGCGAACCATTTAGGAGGTGGTCATAAACCGATGTCCGATCAGGCCAAACGAAAATCGTGCAACATCCTGGCCCAAAAAGTGGCCCTGATCACAGGAGGGGCCTCCGGAATTGGAAAGGCCACGGCAGCGCTCTTTGCCCGCAAAGGGGCGGCGGTGACGATCGCCGATATCAACGTCAAGGCGGGCGAAGCGGTTGCCGAGGCCATTGTAGACGACGGCGGAGAGGCGATGTTCGTCCGCTGCGACGTGACACGTGCCAGCGACTGCCAACGGACAGTGGACCGGACCGTGGCAAGATGGGGAAAGCTCGATATTCTGTTCAACAATGCCGGGGTCACCCGCCGCGCCTCAGTGCTCGAGACGACAGAGGAGGAGTGGGACTGGGTCATGGCGGCGAACGTCAAATCGGTCTTCCTGATGTCAAAGGCGGCCATCCCGGTAATGGTCAAAGCCGGTGGCGGCGTCATCGTCAACACCGGATCAGGATGGGGGCTGGTCGGTGGCAAAGATGCCGTCTCCTACTGCGCCTCCAAAGGTGCGGTCATTCAATTGACCAAAGCGATGGCCCTTGACCATGGACCGCAGAATATCCGGGTGAACGCCGTCTGTCCCGGCGATACCGACACGCCGATGCTCGCTAACGAAGCGGAACAGCTTGGCCAGTCGCATCAAACGATCCTGGCAGAGTCGGTTCATCGGCCGCTCGGTCGGGTGGGACGTCCGGAAGAGATCGCGCAAGCCGTGTTGTACCTGGCGAGCGCCGCGTCGTCGTTCGTCACCGGGACCACACTCCTTGTCGACGGCGGCGGATTGGCCGGATCCAGCTAAAGGAGGGTTGGATGCGTGGATTGAAGGATAAGTGCGTTCTGGTCACCGGTGGAGCGAGTGGCATCGGCGCTGCAACGGCCAAGCGGTTCCTCGACGAGGGGGCGCAGGTTGTCATCCTGGACTGCAACCCAGAGGCACTTGCGCAGATCGAGAAGAAGTTGCCCGCCTTGAGCAGCACGATCCAGGCGGACGTCGCTTGCGCCGATGAGGTGAGCCGCGCATTCGATGAGTTAGACAGCCGCTTAGACAGGCTGGATGTCCTGATCAACAACGCGGGAATCAGTGTGCGAAACCCGTTCATGGAGATCACGCTACAGCAGTGGCGCCGCGTCCTGGACGTCAACCTGACCGGCATCTTTTTCGTCGCTCAGCAGGCGGCCAAGCGGATGCTCGTTGGCAATGGCGGTGTGATCCTCAACATGGGATCGACCAACGGGATGATGGGCTATCCGTTCTACGCCGACTACAACGCCTCAAAAGCCGGGGTGATCGAGTTGACCCGTTCGATGGCACTCGAACTCGCACCGACGGTGCGCGTCAACGCCGTCTGTCCGGGCTTCATCCTCACGCCGATGCAGGAGGCGGAGTACACGCCTGAGATGCTGCACTCATTTGAGAACAAAGTGCCCCTGAGACGGGTGGGCCGGACGGACGAAGTGGCTGCCCTGTTTGCCTTCCTCGCCTCCGACCAGGCTGCGTTCATCACCGGACAGACCATCGTCATCGACGGCGGCGAGATCGCTGGAGGACTGGCAAGTCGCTAGCGCTAAGCCTTCGACTATCCTTGCCCGGCTCCCAACTCGCCAAAGGAAAGGGACTACCAGCCGAGATAAGGGGCGAGGTCAGCGCTTGACACCTTGCCGGCCAGCGCATCAGCGAGCGCCTGCTCAAAGAGCTCGATGCCGCGAGCGATTTCCTCCTCGTCAACGATCAGTGGGGGAGTGATTTCAATGACATTAGAGGATGTCCCCACGTAGAAGAGGATCAGCCCCAGTTCTTTGGCGCGGAAGCAGAGCTGTGCCGCAAGCGCGGGATTGGGCGCAACCGTCTCGGGGACGATCAACTCCACGCCGATCATCAATCCTCTCCCGCGCACGTCGCCGATTTGAGGATACCGTTCGGCAAGCGTCTGCAACCCTTCTTTTAGCCTGGCCCCATATTTTGCAGCCCGCTTTACCAACCCCTCTTGTTGAATGACGGTGAGTGTTGCTAACCCCACAGCGCATGCCACCGGGTTTCCGGCCGTGGTCATCATATGGCCGCTCGGCACCGCATCGAGGATCTCCGCCCGTCCAACCACCGCGCTGAGTGGAATGCCTGATGCCATGGGTTTCCCCAGCATCACTGCATCCGGAAGGGCCCGCGAGTGTTGGAAGGCGAACAGCTGTCCCGTACGACCAAACCCGGCTTTCACCTCGTCGATCACGTAATAAAGGTCGTGCTCTCTGCAGAGCGCTCCCAACCCCTCCAGGAAGCCATCAGGTGGGACGATCACCCCTCCATCGCTTAAGATCGGCTCGACGATGAGGCCGGCGTAGTCGTGGTCAGAGTGGCTCAGCAAGCGGCGGATATTGCTCAAGTGCTCTTCACAACAGGCGTTTTCATCCCCGTCGTAACGGTAGGGATTGGGATAAGGAACCTTGGCCATCAACGTGCTCCCGGAGAATCTCTCCGAAGCACTGTGGCCAGAGAGAGCCGCTGCTCCGAGCGTTTGCCCATGGTAACTGCCCTCAAAAGAGATAATCTTCGGGCGCTGCTTGGCAATGGGCAGGAATTTTGCGACGAGATCCCCGGCTTCTGAGCCCGAGTGTCCAAACCACACCTTCTGGGCGAAGTCGCCGGGCATAAGCCCGACCAGCTTCTCTGCCAGTTCAACGGTTACCGGCGACGGAATCGAGATGTGGGAGTTCATTGTGGTCTTGCGAACCTGCTCGCAGGCGGCCTCAACCACCTTGGGGTGCCCGTATCCGGTATTGGCAACCGCCCAACTGGCACTGAAATCTAAATACTCCCTGCCTTGCGTGTCTCGAATCCAACAGCCCTTACTCGATTCCAAAAGAATAGGAAAGAAGCGGACCTTCATCGACTCAGCGATGAGGGCGCGATCTCGCTTTAAATAGTCAGCTTCAGAGCAGTTTAACACGAGAACCCTCCGTTAGGTCGCATCGGTCAATTGCGGCATACTAGTAAAAGAGTTGTGGAATAACCTAAGCATGGTTTTCTGTACAGGCCTCTTGGATGGCAATACTCTATCACCATTTTGATTGCCAAAACGGCAATCAAAACCCTTGCAAGATGGCCAACCACTCACTAATTACACTCTGACACTATCACCTACCCTTGCTGGTTCCTGGCACTCCAACTTCGCGTGACAAGAGATGTCAAAGCGCTTGAAGACGTCCTTTCTTGTCCAGATACTTGGGAACCTCGACATAAACGACCGTGTCATAGTTCGCATCGGCCCACTGGGCGACCTTGAGGTCGCACGCGGTGCTGATGAGCAGGGTGGCATCTTCGAGCGTCATATCGAGTCGTTGGGTGAGAAAGCCAGCGGTCCGCCGGGCGGCAAGGCGAGCGGCATCTTCAAACGTCCTTGCGTTGGCAACGATTCCCCAACGGTGTTCGTTCTCTACCATGGGGCCTGGAAGGAATCTGCCCTTGATCAGCGCCTGGATCTCTACCGTCACTTCGGCACCACATTCCATGCCGATGCAGATCTCGCCGTCGCCCATCGCCGAATGCACATCCCCCATCTGCAGCAGGGCGCCGGGGACGAACACCGGGAAATAGAGTGATGCCCCGATCCCCATTGTGGGAACGTCCATGTTGCCACCGTGGTCGCCTGGAAGCCCGGTCGGCGTTCGGTCCAAGGGCGTGGTGCCTATCGTGCCGATCATCAGCCTGGGTTCGATGACGATATCCTCGTTGAAAACTGTCTTCCGATCTTGGATAGTGCAGATCTTCGTCACCGGCCCCGGCGCCCGATCCTGGAGGACCCCTTCCCCAGGGATGAGAGTCGCCACCGCGTGATCCTCGGGCTCGATGTCGAGGACTCGAATAACCAGGATGTCTCCTGGTTGAGCGTTTTCGATGAACAGGGGACCCGTATTTGGGTTCATGTGCGACATGTCTATCGTGTGCGCCAGGTCCTTCTCCGTCTTTAGCTGATCATCGAAGCAGTCAACCGTTTCGAAGACGACGGTATCCTTCACCGAGGCGCGGGCAATCGGTTGGTTACGCAGGTCATAGAAGTAGGTCCTTGTTTCCTTACCGATTCTCAGCATGTTACTTCCTCCTTGCGAATCGACATCGAATGGCCGCGAAACCATCTCACTTGCCACCCGCAACCTTGGCCAGGGCGGCATCCAGGACATCCAACCCCTCGTTAAGCTGCTCATCGGTGATGGCGAGGGTCACCAACATACGTAGCACATTTCCATAGAGACCGGCGCTCGGCATGATAAGCCCATTACGAAGGCATTCCTGCACCACAGCAGAACATTCCTTCTTGGCCGGCTCCTTTGTGACCGGGTCCTTGACGAGTTCCATGCCGACCATGGCGCCCAGGCCGCGCACGTCGTCAATGATGGCGTACCTGCGCTTCACGTCCTCAAAACGTTCCCGGGTGAACTTACCAATGGCGACCGCTCGGTCGAGGAGCTTATCCTCTTCTACGATGTTCAATACCTCAATCCCTGCTCGACAGGCGATGGGGTTGCCGACGTACGTCCCTCCGATCGAACTTCCTGGGATGCGATCGTAGATCTCTTTCTTTCCGATTACACCAGACAGCGGGAGTCCGGCCGCGATCGACTTTGCCATAGCGATGAGATCGGGTTCGATGTCGTAATGCTCGATGGCGAAAAACTTGCCTGTGCGGCCGAACCCGCTTTGAATCTCATCGGCGACAAAGAGGATCCCATGCTTGGTGGTCAGTTCACGCAGATACTCCAGAAATCCATCAGCTGGAACGATGAACCCACCTTCTCCCTGCAGTGGTTCAATGACCACAGCGGCAACCTCTTCAGGGTCAACCAGCGCGATCAACGCGCGCTCAAAGTCCTCAAATTGCATGTTGTTGCGGTACGGGTTGGGAAGGGGAAGGCGGTAGATGTCCGGTGCAAACGGCCCAAATCCTGCTTTGTACGGCGATGCCTTGTGCGTCATGGTCATCGTGAGAAGGGTGCGGCCGTGGAACGCTCCCTCGAACACTACGATCGCCTTTCGCTTCGTGTACTTGCGGGAGATCTTGACCGCGTTCTCGATCGCCTCAGCCCCACTGTTGAAGAAGGCCACCTGTTTCGGAGAAGGTCCGGGGGCCAGCTTAGCGAGACGTTCAGCAAGTGTGACAAATGGCTCGTAAGGGATCGCTGTGAAGTCCGTGTGCGCGAACTTGCCCGCTTGGTCGCGAATTGCCTCAACCACGCGATCTGGTGTGTGACCGACGATCAGGCAGCCCCAGCCACCGGTAAAATCGATAAACTGATTCCCATCCACATCTTTCACCAAAGCGCCCTTTCCTTCTGCGATAAAGAAGGGCGCGAGCGTCTCGAATGCAAGCGGTACATACCGCTCCTTTTTGGCAGTGATTTCACGCGACTTCGGGCCAGGGATTTCCGTTTTGATCGATATAGCGCTACTGCTCATACCATACCTCCTAAAAATTTAGATCTTGTACGCTCAATCTTACTAAAAACTGTCCAAAAGGTCTATCAATTCTACGCTATCCTCCCCCCATCACCCCTTTCTCAAGATCTATCACACCATTAGTTAAAACCGTGTACTACTTTCCAGGCCTCATCTTCAAACGAAACATCAAAAATCGAAACTAGACTAACCAGTTGCAACCCTGGTTTAGACATCGAGACGGTTCTGTTCATGACCACTCGCAGTTTCTGTTTTCCGTGCTTCTTACTCGTAAAGGAGGTCAAATGCGCTGGGAGCGATGCCAGCCCGTTTGTCTCCAAGACAGCTCGGAAACCTCCGTTTGCAACTCCTAGCTGGTCAAATCGGCTTGAGTAGGGCCAGGACAGCAGAGCTTGCTTATCAAATTCAATTGAACAGCAATTGGATGTGGACTCCCTTAACGTCTTATGCCAACGTTTAAGGCTGGTTCTCGTTTTCTCGTATTGGCACATGCCGAAGCATCTTTGCAAGCTCATTGAGTATGACTCTTTCTAGTCCACATTTTACCAATACAGGTATTTCCAGCATACACTGACGGAAGTGGTAAAGCAAACCCTACTACACCGGACGTTCATTAACTGTGCCCTTGACCTACCCCATTCTATGTACCACTTGCAGTGAGAAGGAATGTTCCCTGATCGATGGAAACCAAAGCACCGAACTTGGCCGGAGGACTCACCATCCTTTTCCCAACAGATCCTTCAACGCGTCGATATCCATCGTTTGTTGGGCCACGATCTTCTTTAAGCGTCTGTTCTCATCTCAAGTTTCTTCAGCCTGCGCAGTTGTGCCTCGTCCATCCCACGGTACTTGTTCCGCCAACGGTGAACGGTTGCCTCCGAGACGCTGTACTCACAGCATACCGAGGCGATCGTTAAAAAAATCTGGTGCCCTCGGACATTTGTCCTTTGGGCACCAGATTATCACCTTGCTGAGCCAGAGCCTTTGCAAGGCGCGCTCAAGCTAGCCTTTCTTCTCTTCCTTGTTAAGGTATTGAAGAATCGCGTCGACTACTAAGTAATTGATCGACCGATCGCGCCGTTCACTCAAACGGATCAGACGCTGGACCGGCTTTTCTTCCATCTTCCTTTGTGGAATGTAGATGGAGAGCTTGTCGAGGATCTCCTTCTTAGCCATGTGGTTCACCTCCTCATCAAGGAACTTATTCCCCCTCTTCTCATGTGATTCCCACTGAATTGACGATCCTTCATAGGATAGCAAGATATCCAGTCCGTTCTATGCCAGGAACCAGAAAATTTCATGGAAGAAATATGGAAGAAAAGCGTGTGAAAGTTTGTTCCCCCACTTGATCACTTCGGAGATTATATTGAGAAGCGGCAAAAAAGCACCCCCACCACCCGGAGAGGGCAAAGGGAGCGCTTAGGGCACATGAGCCGCGATATGGGCTCAAGGCTTTTTACCCTAGCACAAAATGGCGTTACAGGTCAAATGTCAAGCATCCATCTCACCCTCTTAAGACTCGAAACAAGAAGCAAGAAAGACTTGGTGGGTGGTACAGGACTCGAACCTGTGGCCTCATGCACGTCAAGCATGCGCTCTCCCAGCTGAGCTAACCACCCATTTAAGAGGCGGCGAGCGGATTCGAACCGCTGAATCAGGGATTTGCAGTCCCTTGCCTTTCCACTTGGCTACGCCGCCAGACAAAAACAATTATAGGGACTTCGTCAGGTGCCGTCAATCCGAGGCTATGATGCCAGGTTGACTAAGCAATCTATGCAGTGCTGTATAAAAAAACTCTTTAGACAGGGAGATAGAAAATCAGTGGCGCAGGGCAACGAGGTAAGTGAAGTCGATCCCGTCGTCGTCGATCTGTGTTTGTGCCCCGAATTCCGCCTCGCAGTGGGCGGCCATCTCCTCGGGCACGCTAGTGAACTTCAATCCTTCTTTTCTTCCGGTGACAAGGTGCGAGAAGACAATTCCCACTCTACAAGCAGCAAACGCGATCTTGAGGATCGTCATCATCGTCACCATCGGATCGTCACCGATCGGGTAGCCGAGGACGCTCAGGATGTAGCCGGTGTCAAAGCTCCCTGCGACGAGAGGATCGGTCAGGACGTCGAGCACCTCGAACGATGCACCTTTGTGACCGCCAAAGCGACGGCACGCCTCCTGCACCATCCGCTCGCTCACATCGATCCCGTGATAGCTCTCATAGGGGAGGCCCTCAGCATCGAGGAACGAAAGAAGGTCTCCGAGGCCGCAACCGAGGTCGAGGATCCTTCCTCTCGGCGGCAGGAGGGAGATCGCTCGCTCGAACAATCGTCGCTGTGCCTGCACGCTAGAATACTCAAGGATCATCGTGTCGTCGCCGGAAAAGGCGGTATGGCGTGCATCGTAGAATGCCCCACAGGCAGCGGGATCGGGAAACCCAGCCGGGGTGTAGCGGAACATGCGGCGTTTCAGCCGCTTAGGGAGCAGCCGAAAGGGATTCATCCTCCGATTCGCTACTCGTTTCGGTCTTCTTCGCCCGCCCGAGCACTTCGTCGATCGAGCCGACCATGTAGAAGGCCTGCTCAGGAACCTCGTCCAGCTCCCCATCGACTATCATGGCGAACCCCTTGATCGTCTCGTCCAGCCTGACGTAGACCCCGGGTCGGTTGGTGAACTGGTCGGCAACGTAAAACGGCTGACTCATGAACCGCTGCACCTTGCGCGCCCGACGCACCGTTAACTTGTCCTCCTCGGAGAGCTCATCCATTCCCATGATGGCGATGATATCGCGTAGATCCTCATAGCGCTGCAGGATTTCCAGGGTCCGCTGGGCCACGCGATAGTGCTCATGCGATATGACATGAGGATCGAGCATGGTGGAGTTGGACTGGAGTGGGTCGACCGCGGGATAGATCCCCTTCTCAACGATCTCGCGCGCCAGGGTGATCGCCGCGTCGAGGTGGGAGAAGACGGTTGCCGGTGCCGGATCGGTCAGGTCGTCTGCCGGGACGTAGATCGCCTGCACCGAGGTAATGGAGCCTTTCTTCGTCGAGGTAATCCGCTCCTGTAACTCTCCCATCTCCGTGGCTAAGGTCGGTTGGTAGCCCACCTCGGACGGCATGCGGCCAAGCAGTGCCGACACCTCACTTCCCGCCTGGGCGAAACGAAAGATGTTGTCAATGAACAGCAAGACATCCTTTCCTTCCTCATCGCGGAAGTATTCGGCCACGGTAACCGCGGTGAGCCCCACCCGGAAGCGCGCCCCGGGTGGCTCGTTCATCTGACCATAGACGAGGGCCGTGTTCTTCAGTACACCAGTCTGTTTCATCCCAAGGTATAGGTCGTTCCCCTCACGCGTCCGCTCCCCAACCCCAGCAAAGACCGAGTAGCCAGAGTGCTCGTAGGCAATGGAGCGGATCAGCTCCATGATGAGAACAGTCTTTCCCACGCCAGCGCCGCCGAACAGGCCAATCTTTCCTCCTTTGGGAAACGGAGCGATGAGGTCGATCACCTTGATCCCCGTCTCGAAGATCTCGGTCTCGATCTCCTGATCCGTAAGCGACGGAGCGCGACGGTGAATCGAATAACGCTTATCCGTATCAAGCGGTGGGAGCT
Organism: Candidatus Bipolaricaulota bacterium; assembly: GCA_030615945.1. Classification (GTDB taxonomy): domain Bacteria; phylum Bipolaricaulota; class Bipolaricaulia; order UBA7950; family UBA9294; genus UBA9294. The sequence goes on from JAUWYG010000003.1 coordinate 25,325, forward strand.
CGTCAATCGGCTCCCCGGTTAGATTGACCATTCTCCCCAAGGTTTCCGGACCGACAGGGACCGTGATCGGCCCGCCAGTGTTGATCACCTCGGTCCCGCGGGCAAGCCCGTCCGTTGAATCCATAGCAATCGCTCGCACCACGTCGTCTCCCAGGTGCTGGGCAACCTCAAGGATGAGGTCCTTCTCCCCTTCCCGTTCGATACGCAGGGCGTCGTTCACCCGCGGCAATTCCCCTTTCTCGAAGCGGGCGTCGATCACCGGTCCCTTCACCTCGGTTATAGCCCCTGTTCGTTTGCTCTCTGCCATCATCTCGCACCTCGATTTAGTAATTGAGTAATTTAGCGATTGAGTGATTTAATGATTGGACGTTCAATCTCCCAATCCCTCAATCTTTCGATCACTCAATCTCTCAATGCTTCTGCCCCCCCCATGATATCGGCAATCTCACGGGTGATCGACTGCTGCCGCGCCTTGTTGTAGGTACGGGTGAGTATCTTTAGCAGGTCATCCGCGTTGTCAGTGGCGTTCTTCATCGCTTGACGGCGAATCGCATGCTCGCTCGTCTTCGTCTCTAAAAGCGTGGAGAAGAGCTTGCCCTGAAGGTACAAAGGAAGAGTGAAATCGAGCATATCCTTGAGGTCTGGCTCGACAAGTGCCTCAGGTCCTCTTGATTCCACCCTGATCGGCAGGATCTCCTCTGCAACAATACGCTGTGCCAGGTCGGAGATAAACTGCATGCCCACCACCACCACCCGGCCTATTTTTCCTTTTATGTAAAGGGAAATAAGATCCGATGCCATCTTCTGTGCCATTGTCGGGGTCGGGTTCTCGTAAAGGTGAACGTAGCTTGTAAGCATTTCCACACGCTGACGAGCGAAGTAGGCACGCGCCTTTTCTCCCCCGGCGAGAATCCTCCCTCTCTCATCGAGCTCTTTCAGTAGGTCATACCCTTTCCTATTCAAATCCCCCTTAAATCGGCCGCATAAGCCGCGGTCGGCGTTGAGGACCAGGATCCCCACGTAAGGAGAGCCATTAGTGATAGTTAAAGGATGCGGACCCGTGCCTTCACCGATCTGAGCGAGGAGGGCGGCAAGGAACGCCTCCAGGCCTTCCAGGTACGGGCGCACCTCGCTGAGTCGCCGCTTCATCCGCGTCACCTTGGTCATGGCGATCGCGTTCATTGCCTTAGTAATCTGGCGAATATTCTCGATGTTACCGATTCGATCCTTAATCGCGCGGGCAGCAATGGCCATCTATCCTCCGAAGCGCTCCTTAAATTCGCTAACTGCTTTTTCCAGTTGAGTCTCAATCGAATCGGTAAACTCTTTTCCCCCACGCAGTTCGTCAAAGATCTCTTCATGCTCAGAGTGAAGGAAGCGGAGCCACTCCTCGATGAAGCGCCGAACCTCGCTCACATCGACGTCAGCAAGATGGTTCTCCACTCCCACATATAGAGAAACCACCTGTTCCTCAACCGGCATTGGCATATATTGGTTCTGTTTCAGCACCTCCATCAGCCGGTCTCCACGGGCAAGCTGGGCTTTCGATTCCTCATCGAGATCGGCGGAGAACTCAGCAAACGCCTCTAATTCTCGGTATTGAGAGAGTTTTAGCCTGAGATCACCGGCGATCTGTTTCATCGCCTTGATCTGTGCCGCGCCCCCAACCCGGGAGACCGAGATCCCTACATTGATCGCCGGTCGGAACCCCTGGTTGAACAGGTCGGACTCAAGGTAAATCTGGCCGTCGGTGATAGAGATCACGTTCGTCGGGATGTAGGAGGTGATGTCTCCGGCCTTGGTCTCGATGATTGGGAATGCGGTGAGCGATCCCCCGCCATGCTCGTCGGACAGGCGTACGGCACGCTCCAGTAGGCGCGAGTGGGTGTAGAAGATATCACCAGGGTAGGCCTCCCGTCCTGGCGGCCGACGAAGGAGCAACGACATCTCGCGGTAGGCGACCGCGTGCTTGGAGAGGTCATCGTAGACGACAAATGCGTCCTCTCCCTTGTAGGTGAAATACTCGGCCATAGCACACCCAGCATAGGGAGCAAGGTACTGCATCGGCGTGGGGTCATCCGCCTCAGCGGTGACCACGATGGTGTAGGCCATCGCGCCGTGACGCTCCAAGGTGTCCACCACGCGGGCAATGGTCGAAGTCTTCTGGCCGATCGCCACGTAGACGCAGGTGACCCCTTTTCCCGCCTGATTAATGATCGTATCAAGCGCGATCGCGGTCTTTCCCGTACGACGGTCGCCGATGATCAACTCGCGCTGGCCACGGCCGATCGGGGTAAGGGCGTCGATCGACTTCAGCCCTGTCTGAAGTGGGGTGTTAACCGGCTGGCGCTCTACTACGCCGGGGGCCTTAATCTCCGCCTTGCGTGTCTTGGTAGAGGTGATCGGCCCCTTTCCGTCCTTTGGCCGGCCAAGTGGGTCGACGACACGGCCAAGGAGTTCTTCGCCTACCACCGTCTCCCGAACGCGCCCAGTTCGGCGTACCTCGTCGCCTTCCTGAACGTATTCGCTCCCTCCAAACAGGGCAATCCCGACACTCTCCTCCTCCAGGTTGAGGACCAAGCCGTAGACATCGTTCGGGAACTCAACGATCTCGGCGGCCATCGCACCCTGCAAGCCGAACACGCGGGCGATCCCGTCCCCTACCTCGACGACCACCCCGACCTCTTCCATCTCCAGGTCGTAGTGGAACCCCTTTATCTGCTCCTTTAGTATGGCACTGATCTCGTCTTTACGTGTAGCTGCCACTTTCCTCCCCCTTATCCTTCAATCAGGGTCCGCAATCCTCTAAGCTTAGCCCGCAACGTCCCATCGACTACCTTACCGTCCACCTCTATTCTCACTCCACCGAGGAGGTCCGGATCGAGTCTCTCCTCAAGCTCCACTTGCCCGCCAAGCACCTTTGCCAAACGATTGACCAAACCATCGCGATCTTCCAAGGTCAGCTCCTGAGCCGTAGCTACCTTCACCCGAATTATCCCCTCCTCCTCCGCGCGCAGGGTGAGGAACTCCTCGTAGATCAGTTCGAGGTAGTCCTCGCGCCCGTTGCGTATGAGGAGCGTGAACAGGTTACGAAGATAGCCCAAGATTTGCGGAAAGGACTGTTCGACCAGCCCGTTCTTCCTCTCACGCGAAACGAGCGGATGGGTCAGAAATCGGGCGAAGTCAGGAACCTCGGTGATTTCGGAAAGAACTCGCCGGTAATCTCCCTCAATCTGATCAACACACCCTTCCTCGTAAGAAAGACGATAGAGCGCCTCGGCGTAGCGGCGGGCGATCTCGCGCGATCTCACTGCTCCATCCTCAACGCCTCTTCACCAATCTCAGCAAGGAGTTCATCGAGGAGCCGGCGGTGGTCCTCCAGCTTTACCTCGCGGTTGAGAACGCGCGAGGCTCCCAGTACAGCAATCTCCGCGTAGGCACGACGTAGTTCCTGTTCCATCTGTGCACGTTCCTGCTCGATCTGCATGCGGGCATCATCAAGGATCCGCTCCGCATCCTGCTTGGCCTCGCTCTTCGCTGCCACGATAGTCTCCTCCGCCTGGGCATGTGTTTTCTCGACGATCTGACGGCTCTGCTCGTAGGCTGTTTTCAAGACCTCCGTCCGCTCAGCGGCGAGCCTGGCCGCTTTTTCCTCATCCGCCCGCGCCGACTCCATCCGGGATGCAATCAGCTCCCGTCGACGATCGAGGTACGCAAGCGCCGGTTTGAACAGGAGCCGTTTCAACAAATAGAGGAGGATGGCAAAGTTGACCAGATTGAAGACGAAGGTCCAATTGAGGCTCGTGACGACTTTGCCCCACTCTAGGTTCATGTCCCCCCCTACACTACGAGCAGAAGTATGATCGCTACCACCAGGGAGTAGATCCCGGTCGATTCGGTGATCGCCTGTCCGACGACCATCGTACGCATCAGCGCCCCTTCCATCTCCGGCTGCCGGGCTATCCCGTCCAGGGCATGTGCGGCCACGAGTCCTTCCCCGATCGCCGATCCGATCGATCCGATCGCCATGACAAAGCCGGCAGCGAGGTACTTAGCCGCGGTGGCGATGTCGGCACCGGAAATTCCGCTAACTACGTTCTGCGTATCTTGTAACACATCTCCTCCTTTTAACTTTCCACTGCTACGTTGATATACGCAACGGCAAGCATGGCAAACACAAACGCTTGAATTGCTCCGATAAACAACCCGAAAAAGGCGTTAAGCGCCGCTGGAACGACCACTGGGATAAGCTCGGCCGAGACAACCGCAAGCAGGATCGCCCCGCCAAAGATGTTTCCAAAGAGACGAAACGCATGCGAAACCGGCTTGGCGATCTCCCCCACAATGTTGAGGGGGAGCATGAACGGATACGGCTCGATGAACCCCTTGAGGTACCGTCTCCCCCCTTTCATCCGGAAGGCGAACCAATGAGAGACGAAGAAAACGAGCAAGGCTAAGCTCAAGGTCACATTCAGATCTTTCGTCGGCGAATCACAGTAGGGAATCACCGACAACCAATTAGAGAGCAGGACAAACAAGAACAATGTCGAGATAAACGGGAAGAGCTCCCGGGCGAGCTTCTCCGAGGCAAAGCTGGAGGTCAGCTGTCCCTTAAGCAGGTCGACCAGTGCGTCGACCATCGCCTGAATACGGTTTGGTTTCTCCTCGATCTCCTGGCGTAGCCCTCGCCGCAGCCATAGGGCAAGCACCACGAGAAGAACGATCACTACCCAGCTCATGATGATCGTAACAAGGTCGAAGCGCAGCGAGAAGCTGCCAATCATAACATGCAGGATGAGCTTTTCCCCTAGGTGCTCGAGCATCGTGCGGCACTCCTCTGTCGAAGGTGACCCAGATGCAGGTTTACCTGACCGACAAAGATCCCTCCACAGGCAGCGAACAGGGCGCACTGTCCCATCCGTGTCACCAGCGCTAACGCAACCGCAAGGAAGAGAAACCTTCCCAGGCTCGACAGCGCTGCGATCACTCCTCCCCTTCCTTTAGAGCTCGCCTTGATCAGAGAGTGTCCAGCCTCGTACAAAAAGAAGGAATTCAAGGTAAATAGCGCGCACCCAATCAACACACCGAGTGCCGCGGCCACCAAGCCAAGCCCAGCGAGGACCCCTGCGGCCACACCGCAGAGTCCCAGCGTGCTACGCAGGTGAAAAAGCCTCACAAACTTGGAGGTTAGGGGATTACTCATCTTTCGCGACCCGATAAACTTGAGCAAGCTTAGATGGTGCGCAGTTGCTTGCTCTTGGACTCGACCAGTTCCTCCACCTTCTTTGAGTACTCGTGAATCGTTTCGTCATTCTTCTCGCGGTAGCGGTGGTAATCGTCCTCTGAGATCTCGCCGTTACCCTTCATCTCTTCGAGCTTCTCGTTTGCATCCCGGCGGATGTTGCGCAGTGCAATCTTTGTTTCCTCGCCCTTGGCCTTGATGATCCGCGTTAGCTCTTCCCGGCGCTCCTCAGAAAGCCTAGGAATCTTGATCCGGATGACCTTTCCGTCATTGGTCGGGTTAAGGCCCAAATCAGCAGCGAGGATCGCCTTTTCAACAGCGCCCATCTGGGTTTTGTCATAGGGTTGCACCACTAGAAGATCCGGACCCGGAGCTACGATAGTCGCTAGCTGCCTAATCGGGGTTGGGGCCCCGTAGTAATCGACAATAACGTCCTCGACCAT
>JAUWYG010000171.1 GCA_030615945.1 Candidatus Bipolaricaulota bacterium
TGATCATCTTCGTCTTGTAGGTTGTCATGCAGGTGCAGATGGATAAGTTGACCGCGATAACGCTCGAGATAGTTACGGATCGGCTGACGGCCAGCGTCCTTTGCAAGGTGAGCATGGCCGACATCGATGCAGATGCCCAGGTTTGTCTTTGTAGGGTCGTGCCCAATCTCATCGAGTACTCGATCCAAAAACCATAGGCTGTCTAGCCCATTCTCCAGGGCAAGTTTCACTCCCGCTTCCTGCGCCACTTGTAGCAAGCGTCTGATGGCAGGAAAGTCGGGGCGCGAGGAGGGGTCGTAAAGGCCGAGGCTTCCCTTGTGAAGAACAAGGGTACGAGCACCGACGGCGTGACAGAGCGCGATCTCTCGCTTCAATCCGTCAGGGTTCCACCGCCACAATTCGCGGTGTGTATGCATGGAGACAAACGGAGCTTTCTCGCAGATACAGCGGATCTCTTCCACCGTCTGGGAGGTCGGCCCCGGGTCACCCTCACCGCGAAACGCCCAGAACTCAACCCCCAGTCCAAGGGAGACGATCCCTCCCACTGCTTCCGTTAATGTCGGCCAAGCCAAGGGGTCGCGTCCGTAGAAGAATCCCTCGACGCTCGCGCCAAGCAATATATTCGGTCTTCGATCAGTCAGGAGTCGAGCACCTCGGTCTTCTCGGTGAACTTAACGCCCATCTGGGCAAGCTCAGCCAAAACCGGGCCGTAGATCTGCGGAACGACCGGAACCTGGACCCCGACAAGGTCGATCTTACCTAAAAGGATCAGCTTCGCCGCGATCGCCGCCGGCAGCCCCACCAACCGCGACATCGAGGAATCTCCATACGGGATCCCGTAGTCGATCAATGTGGAGGTAGTCTTCTGCGTGCGATCAGAGTAGCAAGAGATGAACTCATGCTGCATCACCAACATATCCCGCTCAAAAGGAGCATAGCGCATCTTGTCAAGCATCCGTGTGGCCAACACATCCAGGGGAGACTTGGCACGTTGTGGTAAGGGATCGTCGCTCAAAAGGCCAAGCCACTCCATATTGGAGATGACAGGAGAATCCACATCGAGGTTCAGAAACGCAGCGAGATCGGTCTTGAGGTCTTCGCCCGAGCTCCCAATCAGCCCTGAAGTAAGGCCACGAAAGGTCAGCCCAACAAGGCCGTCTCGTTCTGCCTCATCGAGAAGCCCCAGTTCGGCGATCTTCTTCATCGTTTCACACCAGCCCGGATAGCGCAGCGTCCCGCGGAACATGCCCTTTACGCCCGAAATCCCGTAGGTCTTTATGTAGGGAAGACAGTCGCGGTTGGGATATCCCTCAAGCGTACCCAGCCCTTCGATCGTCACCGGCCAGTGATGGGTAAACAGCTCCTCTCCGGGGATATCCACCACCTTGCCATCCTTGAGGTAGCGGGCCGGATTCTTCCCTGCAAGGACCACCCCGCGCGGGCTCCAGGAGAACTTATAACCAAAGGGATTGTCGTTTGCCTCCGGTGCAGGAAGCCCACCGCAGTAGGAGGAGAAACTGACAAGCTCTCCGCCGCTCTCCTTAATCCGATCGATGACCTGCATCGCCGACATGTGGTCAATCCCCGGATCAGCCCCGATCTCGTTTAACAGGATCACGCCAACTTCTTTCGCATCAGCATCGAGAGCTCTCATCTCATCCTTGACGTAGGAGGCAGTGACCATGTGTTTCGTATGTTTGATGCACAACTTCGCTACAAGTGGGTGATAAACAAAGGGCAGCAGGCTGATGGAGAGGTCGGCCTCACCGATTAGCCGTTCCAACGTCTCCTGCTCGCTTACATCGAGCTGCTGCGCGATCCCGTTTTTTGCCTCCCCGATGAGTTTCTCCGCCTTCTTCAAGGTACGGCTTGCCACCTTAACCTGAAACCCCTCCTGATCGAGGAGGTAGCGGACCAGAGGTCCGGCAACGAGGCCGGCACCAAGGACCAGTACTTTCTTCACGTTAGGTCTCCTTTCTCACGTTCCGGGGTTCTAAAGGTACTTCTTCAGGTAGCTATA
>JAUWYG010000161.1 GCA_030615945.1 Candidatus Bipolaricaulota bacterium
CGTAGGTTGTCAGGAGACAGAACCCCTGTGACTTGCAGCCGCGCAGTACATCGGGGGTAAATTGAGTCGGCCGCCGTTTCGGATCGAGTTCGCGCGAGCCACTTACCACCAAGATTCCCTTGTTGGGACCCTCCCCTTCGGTACGAGCACGGTCGACCCAGTCGAGGAGACGTCGGTAGGGGCCAAGACCGATCATTGCCTCCTCCGAGGCCGAGGCGGTACCGATGGCATCCCCCTCATCGGAGCGCAGAAGCAGGTCGTAGTTCGACTTCTCAACCGTGAATCCAAGAGTGCGGAAGGAGTCTGCTACAGCAGAAAGGAAGGTAAAACGGCCCTTGGAGTACAGGATCCTGTTGTACTTCGTCGTTTCCTCCAGTCGGGAGGCAACTTCCTCTACTTTAAGGTTGAGCTTCTCCCGGCGACTGGTAAGGCTCGAAAGTTCGTCGCGCAGAGCATCCTCCCCAGGAAGGGGATAGGCAGGAAGCCAGTCCGGCTTTGGGGCGAAGGCGGGATGAAGGACCGCAGTTGAGACTGCCTTCAGCAAGGCGGCTGCTTCCCGTGCTGGGGAGACCCCCTCAAGTGGAGGAAGGAGGACAAGCCTCCCCTCATCGAACGGAATTTGGAGCGCGATAACATCTCCAACTTTATTGCAGGCGAGGACCGTAGCGAAATGAGAGATCGGGGTAGAGAGGAGATCCTGATAGACGGCTCGATAGAGGATCCTCCCCTCAAACTCGCGTAAATAGTCTTCAAACGGATCTCCTGTTCCCTTAAAGACTACATCCTCTCCACATCGTGGGAGGAAGCGGCTGTTCGCCGGGAAGGTGAGCTGATGGTGGCGGTCAACGAGTGAAACAGTGGGGAGCCAACTGTAGCGGTCGATCCGCTCGCCGGGCGCACCTTGTGCCATTACTTCCAGTGGCTCTCCGCGCGGACGCAAGCGACAGACGATGATGCCGCTTGCCTTGTGTAAGAGATCGGCCGCTTCAGCGCGGCGCTTCGCCATCAAGCGCGAAAGCGTACGGCCGAACCCGCGATCGCTGTCGGTGTAAGTGCGACGCACCCCATCCTTCTCTGGGGGCACGTCGTACACCCAGAGGTCACTGACCGGGTTCGGATCGATTAAAAGAGCGTCGAACGAGGCAAAGGACGGCCCTTCGAAGAACCCTTCTTCCCTGACCTCAGGGTGTTTGAGCTCCCAATTGAGCGCCAGAAAATGACCTGTCATCGCGCGGCTATCTTACACCGAGAGGAACTTGAGGGACAACTTCACGTATGAAGAAAAAGGGGTCGCGACGGTCGCGACCCTTTTCTTTAGCTGTGCCTATAGCGGGTTCTTTAGTGGCCTTCCAGGGTGGTGATATCGGTCGTCCACCAGATGAAGCGTACCGTGGAGGTGTAGGTGAACGCATGGCCAACCATGAAGTTCATGCTCGGTACCAGCGGCCCACTGCTCCCTCTCGGCAGTCCCACCACGAACGGGGCGGTCAACGGGTGGACCATGCGGTAGCGCAGGTAGATGAAGGTTGACGACTCCTCCAGCACCCCATCCCCGTCGATGTCAAGCTTCAGGCTCATCCAGATGCTCTTCGCAGAAGAGACGGTGAAGGTGTAGTCAATACTCCCACTGCTTAAGCTTTCCTTGAAGGTTAGGGTCCTGCCGCCCTCGGTGGGGGTGGGGACGATTCCCATAGGGGCAACTCCACTGCTTATCGTCTGGTTGACGTTCCCAAACGAGCCGTCGGTGCGCAGTTCCAATTTATAGCTATGGGCGCTGGTCCAGGTGGCCCCAGCGTTTACTGTGATGTGCCACGTGTTAGTGCCCCATACGAAGATCCCTGGAATTCCGCCCATCGGCGGCCCACCGGGAATGCCGCCCCCGGTGATAATGATCCCTTGGGTTATTGTCGAGGAAAGGCCACCGTTGTCGACTACAGTGAGGCGAACCACGTGCACTCCCACGTCGTAGTAACTAACAGTGACGAGCGTGCCACCTGCGTCGTTGATTCCATCGCCGTCACGATCCCACAGGTAGGAGACGATGTATCCATCTGGGTCGTAGGACATGGTAGCATTTAGCGTTATCTGTTCTCCGAGGCCCGGAGAAAGTGGCGAGTAGGTGAAAGAGGCGACCGGTGGTTGGTTTGTCGGGCCGACCTGCACGGTATGGGCCTCTGTATCGGACGCCCCATCATCGTCGGTGACGGTGAGGGTGACCATGTACGTTCCCGGGGCGGTGAACTGGTGATAGCGACTCACCCCCGAAGCGGTTGTGCCATCCCCGAAGTTCCAACTGTAGGA
>JAUWYG010000144.1 GCA_030615945.1 Candidatus Bipolaricaulota bacterium
GTAGGAAGGAAGCTTCAGCTTCACCTAGCTTGGAACATCATGTGGCCGGACCCAAGCGGTCCGGCCGCTTCTTGTGTAGGGGCTTTCCGTATTCGACTCAGAACGCTCTCCGAGTACTCTGTAGCCAGAAGTGGCCAACGCCGATCTGGTGAAACTCGCACTGGTAAAGCGCTCTCCACCCTAGTGTACTGTTATGGAGACAGGATCTCGACTACCTCGGCATCTAGATAAAGGGGAGTTCGAAGGTTGTCCGCTACAGGAGCTCATCAGCGAGAAGGCGCGAAGTCTGAATCTCCTCGAACTTCGGTGTGGGATGGTCGTAGATCCCTAACCGACCCGCACACCGACCACATCGGTGATGCTGTTGCTCGGGCCAGAATCTCCTCTATCGATCTTTGCCGTATGTTTCGAAAACAGTGTCGACACGGACAACTCCTTGTAGAAAACGCACCTTGCATCGCTGGATGTCCTGCGCGAGTCAGCGCCGTTCACTCCTCCCTTTGGCCCGTGCAACCGCCCGCTGGGCCAACACCGACAGTGGATCGAATAAAGGACACACCGTCTCCTCTTTTTTCAGCACCAAAGAAAGCTCTGTGCAACCTGTAATCAGGCCCTGGGCCCCTCGATCCAAGAGGCGTTTCGTAGTCTGCTGGAGTGACTCATTGACTTCGTAGTCCCTGGCTTTGATTCGGTAAATGACACTCATCAGCTCGCCTTGCTCCTCCCGCGTTGGCACGAGCACGGTGATGTCCTTTTCCGCGAGGGCCTGCTGATACAAAGAGGTCATGATCGTTCCTGTTGTAGCCAACAGCGCGATCGTTTGTAAGGGTGGCTTATTAGTGGCCACTTCGGCCACTGTTTCGCTCACCATATCGATGACGGGAATTGAAACCACCTCTTCAAGCTGAGAAAGCCAGTGATGTGCCGTATTACAGGGTATGATGAGAAAGTCTGCCCCAGCGCGCTCTAAGTTTCTCGCACTCTGGACCATCATTGGAAGCGGGCTTTCCCCCCCGCCTAGAATCGCGGCCGTACGATCGGGGATCTGGGGATTGTTGTCGATCAAGATTCGCAGGTGGTCCTGGTCTCTTGTAGCGGGCGTCAGAGCGAGGATCCGCTTGAAGAGCTCCACGGTCGCTAGCGGCCCCATCCCGCCCAGGATTCCGATCGTCTTCTTACAGGTCATTCGAACGTTCCGCGCACCACTGCCTCGCCGACATCGACCAGCAGCCGTCCATGGGCGAAGACCTTGTCGATTCGTAGATCTTCATCGAGGATCACGAGGTCGGCGTCAGCCCCCTCCCACAGGTGGCCTTTCACGGCAGATAATCCTAAGCGATTGGCGGGATTGCTTGTGATGAGTTGCAGAGCTTGAGGAAGCGGGAGCGAGCCTGACTTCACCAATCCCTTCAACGTCCTGCCAAGACTCGCCACATCTCCTGTGGCCATCCCGATAAGAGCTCCCTTCTTATCAAACTGCGGCAGGCTCCCGTTTCCGTCCGAACTGATTGTGACCCTAGAGAGGTCGATCCCACTCTCTTGGAGGGTCTGTGCGATCGATAGAATCTCCTCCTCCCATTTCAAGGAGTCTCTGGGGGCGGTGATGTCGATGTAGCCGCCCTGCTTGACGAATTCGATTCCCTGTTTCAGTAGCGAAGCACTCCTCGCAACGTGCGTCGGGAGAAACTGGCCGATTGGGATCTCAGTCTGCTCGATGACGGCAAGGATAGGATCAAGCCCGTGGGAGCCTTCACCAACGTGCACATGGACAATCCCTGGCTTACCGCCGAGCATCCCTCCCACTCGCGCTTCGGAGGCGAGACGGGCCAATTCTGCCACGGCCGGCTGAGAGCTGCGATGATCGGAAATGGCGACCTTCACTCCCACGATCTCTTCGACTAGAGCAATATCTCCCTTCACACTCCCGGTAATCGTGACCGAAGGGAGGTGATAAGAGCCGGTGTACATGTAGGAGCTTAACCCTTCCGCGCAAAGGGCCTTTACCTTGGCCAAGAGGGCCTGCGGGCAGCGGGTGAGGTTGTCGGTTCCGAGGGTCCCAACAACGGTAGTAATCCCAGCTTTGCTGAGCATGGTAAAGGGGATCTCCGGGACCCTGGAGGCCGATGCGGCCTCACCGCCGCCTCCAATTAAATGAACGTGGAGGTCTATGAATCCAGGGACAACGATTTTCTTAGAAACATCAACGACAGATACTTCGAGGCATTTGGGGATATCGATACTCTCACCCATTCTAGCAATGCGATCGCCCGCGATAAGAAGGTCCTTTACTCCTATCGGTTGAGGAGCATACAGGGTTCCTCCGCGAAGTAGAGTAAACGGAAAGCTATGCTTCATCATGTATTCGAATGGTCACCTCCTACTGAGGGTGCCTTCTTTCAAACCGTTCCTCTCTGGTCCCTTCTTCATGCAAAGAGGATTGCCCCCCTGTCCTGGGGAGCTCCATTTCCCTTTGGTAGTAAGACTTCCAGTCCATAGGTTCGACCGACCCTCCCGGGTCATTATATGAGCGTCGGGTAAATTAGCAAGGCACTAGACTACCTCGCCAAACCAGGCAATCCAGCTAAGAACCCGATGTGTGAAGCCGCCGGATCATCCTGCAGACTACCCTTTGTTAGATAAGTTCCCAACAGACTCTAGGGAACCTCTTTACACTCAGAAGCTAAACATCCCTTTCAGAGCACCTCCGCCCAGAAAGCTGAGATCTTGGATTTGCTTCTTGCGCACATCTCCCGAACGAGGAGGAGATCTGGCATCTAAGGAAAGATCGAAAGACAATGTAAGGCCCCAAGCCTCCTTCAAGAAGGCTGATCTCCTCGACTACGCTCTCCCCATAGAGCAGGTGACGACACAGAAAAAGAAACAA